>JBCCXG010000354.1:0-6714 GCA_039191945.1 Bacteroidota bacterium | reverse complement strand
GCACTAGACTTAGGATCTAGCGCCGCGAGGCATGGGGGTTCGAGTCCCTCCATCCGCACTGCTGCCCTCTCTCGGTAAACCACCATGAGAGGGTTTTTCGTTTTTAATTGAGATCTAAACCTTTTCAAATTTTGGATATATCGCTTGATAAAACTGAGAACAACGAAGCTTTAATTAAAATTAAAGTAAACGAAGAGGATTATCAACCGGGTGTTGACCAAAAAATCAAGGAGTACAGCAAGAAGGCCAACCTCAAAGGTTTCAGGCCTGGTAAGGTGCCTCCGGGCTTGATCAAGAAGATGTATGGGCAGTCATTTGTCGTCGATGAGATCAACAAGATCCTGAGCGAAAACCTGTCCAAATACATCCGAGAAAGCGACTTACAATTTCTAGGCGAGCCCCTGCCGGTGCGGGAGGAAATGTCGCAACTGGATTGGGACAACCAAAAGGACTTCGAATTCAAATATGACGTTGGTTTTGCTGGAGATTTTGACCTGAAGGTGGACAAAAAGTTGAAGGTCGATTTTCTGAAGATCAAGGTTGATGAGAAGACAGTCGATGAAACCGTGGACAACGTGCGTCGGCAATTCGGGGAAGAATCTGCCACCGAGGAGGTCGCCGCTGATGACAATGTGACTGGTAAACTTGTATCCTCCGCTGCAGAAGTGGACCGCGATGAGGTGACGATTGATCTACGCGAATGCCAAAAAGCTGGCAATAACAAGTTAATAGGTGCGAAGGTCGGAGATACCATCACACTTGATAGCAAAAAGTTTTTCACTGATTCCGACTACCTAGCAAGGATCTCCGGCATGACGGAAGACCAGCTGAAGGCGGCGAAGAACAAATTCGAATTCACAATCAGCGCGATAAAGCACATCGTTCCTGCCTCTTTGGATCAGGAGCTATTCGACAAAACATTCGGCAAAGACACAGTTACTGATGAAGCAGGCTTCCGAGAAAAAGTAAGAGAGACCGTCGCTGGCAACTACGATCGCGAGTCCTCCCAGCTTTTCGAGTACAAAATCAAAGAGCTACTTCGGGACAAAGCAAAAATCACTCTCCCCGATAACTTCCTGAAAAGATGGCTGGTCGAAACCAACGAGAATATGACGGAAGAGCTTGTCGATCGAGAGTATGAGATGTACAACAAAGAGCTCCAATGGTCACTGATCAGCAGTCAAATTGCCAAAGGTCAGGAAATCAAAGCGGAACACGAGGAGGTCATGGCTGAGGCGAAAATGCAGATCTTACAGCAGTTTGGCGGTCCTGCTATCGCTGAGCAACTAGGAGATCAATTGGACCAGTTCGCCAACAACTATTTGCAAGGCGAAAATGGTGACAATTACATGAAGGTGTACAACCAGGTACTCTCCAATAAAATCATGACTTACATCAAGGAGGAAATTTCCAAAAAAGAGAAGGAGGTTTCACTGGACGATTTCCAAAAGCAGGTGTCGAAGTTGTAGGGAGAGTATTAGTATGAGGGAGAGGGTGAGAGGTTGAGTGTCAGGTGTGAGGGAGAGACTTTGGAACGTGGTGAGCTGAGCGTGCGCCAGAATTAAGATTGCTATTTTTCGGGTGAGTGAAGGCACTAATACGTCTCGCTTCGCGGCTTTATCTTCGCCTTGTGAGTGAAACAAGTCCAACAAATACCTTAGGGGCAGTACCTCCATCAAAGCCTGGTCTGCCATGCAAGAATTGCGGGCACCTGCTTGAAGGACCCTATTGTTCGCAGTGCGGGCTAAAGGTCGTGGACAAGGAGGATCGGACCCTCAGGAAAATACTGATTGATTTTGTCGCCTCACTCTTCCTAGTAGAGAACAAGGTCTATCGAAGTCTGAAAGCGCTGCTCTTTGCTCCGGCAAGATTGCCGCTCTGCTACATCAAAGGCAATACCATCCGCTATGTGCGTCCCATCCAGTTTTTCTTACTAGCCAACCTTATCTATTATCTCGCGCCGCAAATAGATACGTTCAATAGCAATTACAAAACGCAGATGCATGGACTACCTTACAGTGCCTGGATCTACCCAAAGGTGCTGTCGCATCTTGAAGAAAAAGGATTAGAAGAGGTGGATTTCCAGCGGCAATTTGACCGAACAACCAGCCAGCTGGCGAAACTGATTGTCATTTTGCTTGCTCCCATGATGGGATTTTTGTTGTGGGCCTTGCATGCAAAGAAGCGACAATTCTATGCCGGAGATCACATAGCGGTCGCCCTCTACATACTCACGTTCATCATTTTGGTGCTAGCCGTACTCTTACCTATCATGCTGCGGTTGGCGCATTGGCTATTCAGCGGGCTGGAACTGACGGAGCAGATTTTCTCAGGACTGGTGATTGTTGTCATCACGCTCTACGTCACGCTGGCTTTCCGCGGAGTATATCAGCAGCGTCCTTGGGTAGCTACTTTGAAGGGGCTATGCTTCGCACTGTTTTTTATCCCTTTTCTTCATCTCTTCCGATTCATCCTCCTCCTGGCCACTTTGGGGATCTTATTCAACAGTTGACCGTGGGAAACCTACCGCTCAATGCTACTAAGTTAAGTTTTAACATTCATCATGAATTTGATCTCACAATGAGCCTGACAAGAAATGGCAAGATCCCTAACGTAATAGCATTGGACCTACCCCAGCGCAGGCGAATCGCCGTTTGAGAGAGGCATTGCTGTACGTGTAGGGCGCCAGGCCCGCCAGCGCCGGCCTGGCAAGAGGCTTGCTCTGAAGGAAGCGAAAATCATCTATCGTTCATTCCTTAAGCCTCCAGTTTTTCGCTTTTTCAGGGCTTGCGGGTGAGGGCGTCCCAATTCTTAATGAGTTAACGATCAGGAAGAGAACTTGAAGGGCCGGGAATCAGTTAATAAAAAGTCCGTCGGTTCAGGTGGACTTTTTTACTTTTGTTATCAAGCTCCAAAATATTTTATGATCAATAAGGAAGAATTCAGAAAATACGCTGTTAAGGCGCAAGGACTTAATGGGCTTTCTGTAGACCAATATACCAACACTGTAGAAAACATGACAAGGTCGGTCATCGAAGAGCGACCTACAAGATTCGCGGAGATCGACGTGTTCTCTCGCCTCATCATGGACAGGATCATTTTCCTAGGCATGCAAGTGGAGGAGGGCATTGCCAACATCATCACCGCACAATTGCTGTTCCTAGAATCGGTCGATGCGAAAAAAGATATCTTATTGTACATCAATAGCCCCGGCGGCTCCGTGTATGCAGGACTTGGCATGTACGATACCATGCAGTATGTCGGTCCGGACGTGGCGACGATCTGTACCGGCATGGCAGCTTCTATGGGCGCCGTCCTAATGTCTGGTGGTACCAAGGGAAAGCGGTCCGCGCTACCCCATGCGAGGATCATGATCCACCAACCCAGTGGCGGCATGCAAGGTCAGTCCAAGGATATGGAAATTACCTTGAAGCAGATGCAAGAACTCAGAAAGGATCTGTACACCATTCTGGCTGATCACACGGGAAAAACTTACGAACAAATAGAGCAAGATTCTGATCGAGACTACTGGATGAGGGCGGCTGAGGCCAAAGAGTACGGCTTGATTGACGAAGTGCTTATCAAAAAGTAGCGAATGGCTCAGGTAACTTGTAGTTTTTGCGGAAGGAATAAAAAAGACGTGGATCTCATGATCTCTGGGATCCACGCTCACATCTGTGACAAGTGCATCACACAGGCGCAGCAGATCCTCAATGAGGAGCTGAAGACGAAGGATGATCCAGAGGCCCCGAGCTTCAACTTGATCAAGCCCATCGACATGAAGCGACACCTGGACGAGTTTGTCATCGGGCAAGACGAGGCCAAGAAGTACATGTCTGTGGCCGTCTACAATCACTACAAGCGGCTGATGCAAAACAAGACCGCAGATGATGTGGTGATCGAGAAGTCCAACATCATCATGGTGGGGCAAACCGGTACGGGCAAGACGTACCTGGCAAGAACTTTGGCAAAAATCCTACAGGTACCTTTCTGCATCGCGGACGCGACGGTTTTGACGGAAGCCGGCTACGTGGGCGAGGATGTGGAGAGCATCCTGACACGCTTACTTCAAGCTGCCAACTATGAAGTAGAGGCCGCAGAGCGGGGCATTGTATACATTGATGAATTAGACAAAATCGCAAGGAAATCGGACAATCCCTCCATCACACGCGATGTCAGTGGTGAAGGTGTGCAGCAGGCCTTGCTGAAGTTGCTGGAAGGCACTTCCGTCAATGTCCCACCCCAAGGTGGAAGGAAGCATCCGGATCAGAAAATGATCTCAGTGAATACGGAGAACATCTTATTTATCTGCGGAGGTGCATTTGACGGTATCGAGAGACATATCGCCAACCGACTCAATACTCGACCGATTGGCTTTGTGAGCCCGGAAGACGACGACTACTCCAACATCGATAAGGACAATCTTCTGCAATATATCACGGCCCAGGACCTGAAGAGCTTTGGGTTGATTCCAGAACTGATCGGACGTCTCCCCGTCCTGACCCATTTCGACCCTCTGAATGACGTTGCGCTGAAACGCATCTTGAAGGAGCCTAAGAATGCGCTGATCAAACAGTACACCAAGCTTTTTGAGATGGAAGGCGTGAAGCTCGTGCTGGATGACCCGGCACTAGACTACATCGTAGCTCGAGCTGTTGAGTTCAAGCTGGGAGCCAGAGGTCTTAGGTCCATTTTCGAGGTGATCATCACTGATGCAATGTTTGAGATACCTTCTTCTGATGTGAATGAAGTAGTGATCACAAGGGACTACGCAGAGGAGAAGTTCGAGAAGTCTAAATTCAACAAGCTCAAAGCGGCTTAAGTCTCCTTTCCCAAAGCGACGATTTCCAACGCACTCGTTTTGGCTGCTCTCTTGCCGCCAAGTGTGCGTCTGACTTTGCTGTAACCCTGTAGCATCTGATCTTTGTCAGGACCTGGGGAGGTTAGTCTCTCTAGCTCCAAAAGGATACGATCCGCGGTGTAATCCTCCTGGAGGATCTCTCTCACTACTTCAGTTCCAGCAATCAAATTCACCAAGGATATGTAGGGTACTTTGATCAACCGCCGCCCCAGTGCGTAGGTCAATGCACTCGTGCGGTAGGCAACGACTTGCGGCACACGCAGCAGGGAGGTTTCCAATGTAGCCGTACCCGAAGTAACTACAGCGGCATGGGAGGATCGCAACAAATCGTAGGTACGATCAAAGTGCAGCTGCACATTGGCCAAGTTTGCCATTCCTTGATAGGCAGCTGCGGGTAGATTACCAACCCCGGCCACTAAGACGACCCAATCCGGCCTCAAATGGGCCAACTCTCTAATGACCTTTATCGATCGCTGCACCTCGTGGCTTCTGCTACCAGGAAGAAAAGCAATCACTCTCCTTCCCTGCGGCAATGAATCAAGCGCTGTAGGAGTGTAGGTATCTACCTGGTCCACCACAGGATTACCCACGTAAAGCGCCTTACATCCACGAGCTCTGAAGTAATCCTCCTCAAAAGGAAGAATACAAAGTAATCTGTGAACGTACCGTCGGATCTTCTTGACTCGCCGCTCATTCCAAGCCCAAACCTTCGGAGCGATATAATAAGCTACCTTCAGATCAAGACGTTTCGCGTATTTGGCAATTTTTAGATTGAAGGCCGCGAAGTCCACGAGAATAAGGACGTCAGGCCTATGAGCAGTGAGGAGCTTCTTTGTCTGGCGAAGATTGTGGAGCACATCCGGAAGATGTTTCAGGACCTCGACGATCCCCATGTAGGACATGGACTGATAGTGGATCAGCAGTTGCATACCTTCATCCCTCATGGCATCACCTCCAATGCCGATCAGGCGCGCATCAGGATCAATGGCTTTGATTTCAGCGATAAGCCTAGCAGCATGTTGGTCACCGGACCGCTCACCCGCAATCAGAAAGTACTTCAAGCCCCCAGGTGATCTACCGCCGGCAAACTACCGCTAGTCTCCAAAGTACTCAACAAAGTTTCGAGGGGTCTCATAGAGCTTGAGTGAATGGAGTGTCGCATTGGGTGCTATAGCTGCGATCTGGGGTGCGAGGATGTTCCAGAACTCCGTGATTAGGTTTTCGCAGCTGGGTAGCTTACCCTCCATGAAGTCCACGTCGAGATTGAGGTTCCTATGGTCTACTTTGTCCGTCACCTCCCGCTTTATGAGTGTGCTCAGACGTTTCAGATCTATCACAAAACCTGTCTCTTTGTCCACTTTCCCTTTCACTGTGACAATCAACTCAAAGTTGTGCCCATGCCAATTTTCGTTGGCACAGGGACCGAAGACCTCCTCGTTCTTCTCTTTCGACCAATTGGGATTGTATAGCTTATGTGCTGCATTGAAATGCTCCTTACGACACACGTACACCATTCTCATCTCGTTGTTTGCTCAGCAAAGATACCGCATGATTATGTTTGCCAAATAAGCAATCGAATGATCGTAGTCACAGGTGCCGCAGGATTTATTGGAAGTTGCATGATTCAAGAATTGAACAGGCACAATTTCAATCGGATCGTCGCGGTGGACGACTTCGGTAGGGAAGACAAGCAACCCAACCTAGGCAACAAGCGCATCGAGCATCGGATCGACAGGAATCGGTTCTTTGACTGGCTGGATGGCCACCACGAGGAAACTGAGTTCATTTTCCATCTCGGCGCCAGAACGGATACGACTGAAATAAACCGTGCGTTACTTTGGCAATTGAATACG
>JBCCXG010000353.1:0-6750 GCA_039191945.1 Bacteroidota bacterium | reverse complement strand
GGGCCAACCATACTCGCTGACGTCACACAGGAGATGACCATCGTGCACGAAGAGGCCTTCGGCCCCATTCTGCCGGTGATCAAATTCAAAGATTTTGATGAGGTGATGACCTATGCCAACGACAGTGAATACGGTTTGGCAGCGATGGTTTTCACCCAGGACATGCGCACGATCATGCGATGCAACGACGAGCTCGAGTTTGGTGAGATCTACATCAATCGTGGCCACGGCGAGCAACACCAGGGCTTTCACAATGGCTACAAGCTGAGTGGTGCCGGGGGTGAAGACGGACGATACGGGTTCGATCAATACCTCGAAAAGAAGACTTTTTATGTGAATTATAAGGGTTAAATCACGTGACAGAGGCCGGAGATACCGGTCTCTGTTTTTTTATGAATGCAATTGAAAACATAGAGATACGACTATTTGAGGTCCCCCTTCCGGAGGTACTCAACGATGCCAAACATGGGGACCACACCCACTTTCAACTCGTCACAGCGACGGTTATCAGGGCAGATGGCCTGCAAGGCACGGGTTACACCTATACCGGGGGCAAAGGCGGGCATGCCATCCAGTCGATGCTCGAGAAAGACATGGTCCCGGCGCTGATCGGCAAAGACAGTGCGGAGGTAGAAGCGCTCAACGACTTTCTAGAGTGGCACATCCACTACGTTGGCAGAGGCGGGATCGCGTCCTTCGCCATATCGACCCTCGACATTGCTTTGTGGGATCTTCGGTGTAAGTCGAAAAACCAACCCCTTTGGAAAGTAGCCGGTGGCGCCAGCAATTCATGTCAAGCTTATCGTGGAGGTATTGACTTGCAATTCTCCACCGAGAAGCTACTGGGCAACATACAGGGTTACCTCGACCAGGGATTCCATGCTGTGAAAATCAAAGTGGGTCGTCCCAATCTTCAGGAAGATCTCGACCGGGCACGAGCCGTACGCGAGCTCATTGGAAGTGACGTCACCTTCATGGTCGACGCCAACTACTCCATGTCCGTGGATCAAGCGATCGTGGCAGCCAAAGGATTCATGGACGTCGATGTGCTGTGGTTTGAGGAACCAACGTTGCCAGACGACTACCTCGGTTTCGCAAGGATCAGCGAAGCTACAGGCGTGCCGCTGGCCATGGGTGAGAATCTCCACACCATGCACGAATTCGGTTATGCTTTCGAGCAGGCCAAACTATCGTATATCCAACCCGACGCCAGCAATTGCCTTGGCATCACCGGGTGGCTCAAGGTGGCGGAGATGTCCCGCAAATATGACTTACCCGTCTGCTCTCATGGCATGCATGAATTACATGTGAGCCTTGTGTCCGGACAATCCAACGGTGGATGGCTGGAAGTACACTCCTTCCCTATCGATGAATACACCGCCTGCCCCTTGAATCTTGAGGACCACCGGGCCGTGGCTCCCAGCGAGCCTGGAATTGGTGTGACTTTCAACTGGGACAAGCTAAAAGAATTTGAAGTCTAAGCACGAGCAATGCAGATCACGACCTCATCATTCGGTATAGTTGACAATCAGGAGATCACCTCCTACCTGCTGACCAACGACCTGGGAATGGCAGTCAAGGTCATGACCTACGGAGCCACGATCACCTCTATCAAAGTCCCCGTGGGAGGGGATTTGCGGGAGGTTGCCTGTGGATTTGATGCCATCGAGGGGTACCTGTCGGAAGCTTATCTGGCGAACTCACCCTACTTCGGCTGTACGGTGGGCCGATACTCCTCTCAGATCAAAGGCGCCACCTTCCAACTGGATGGAGAGACCCACCGGCTGGCTAAGAATGCGGGTGAAAACAACCTCCACGGCGGAGCCAAGGGGTTTGACAAGCAAGTGTGGGAAGCAAAGCCGCTGGAAGGACCTGGTTTTGTGGGCGTTGAAATGACGAGAAAGTCTCCTGATATGGAAGAGGGTTTTCCCGGAAACGTGCAAGTCAAAGTCACCTTTCAACTCACCAACGACAATGCCATCCAGATCGACTACGAGGCTGAAACAGACATCGCGACGCCTCTATCCCTTACCAACCATACCTACTTCAACCTCGACGGCTTCATTTCCGGAATTGAGGATCATATCGCACAGGTCTTCAGTCGTCGCCGGCTGGCTTTGGATACATCTGGTGCAGCGACCGGCGAAGTGCTGGATATCTCCCGTCAAGCTGACGACCTGACCATAGGTCGGCGGATTGGGGAAGTGCATCAAGAGATGGGCGATGGTTTTGAGCACTTTTATGTCTTTGACGACAGTTCGGAAGTGAAGAAACGTGCTCAACTAACTGGAGCAAAAGGGGACTTGCAACTAAAGGTCTTTAGCTCGGAACCTTGCATGCTACTATATACCGGAAAATACACTTCGAACGACCTGAAGAGGGAGTCCGGAGATACCTACGGGAAATACAGAGCGTTCTGCTGCGAAACCCACAGGTATCCCAATGGACCAAATATTCCAGGCTCGCCCGGTTCGATCACAGCACCTGGCAAGCCCTTCCCGAGCCGGACTATTTTTCAATTTTCAACACCCTAAATACACTGACTACCATTAACTCATTTAATCATGACTGAAGGAATTATCTGGGCCATTTCCGCCGGGCTCATGTTGGGTGTCTACGCCCTGCCAGAGAAATACACGAAGGGCTTCCAATTTGAAAATACCTGGGGACTGTTCTTCGTCCTTACCATGTTCATCGTACCCATCATCGCATCTTTTGTACTGATAGACGGGTTTTCGGCAGTACTAGCCAGTGTGCCGCAAGGCGTCCTGGTGAAGATGGCCATCGCCAGTTTCCTGTGGGGTACGGGCGTGATGATGTGGGGTAAGGCGATCAATCACATCGGGTTGTCCTTGGGCTTCTCCTTGTTCATAGGCACAGTCATCCTCGTAGGTTCGCTCCTCCCCTTCTTTGTAGAGGGCCTCCCGAACACAAACACATTCCTTGTCATCATGGCGGGAATCCTGGTCGTACTCCTTGGCGTGATCGCCAACGGCAAAGCCGGTCTAATACGCGAGAAAGACTCTGGCAAAGACGATGGTGAGAGGGGATCCATGTCAGTCGGCATCTCGATTGCCGTCGGAGGCGGTTTACTGGCTACCGGGTTCAGCTATGCTAATGCCGTGGGTAGACATTACCTACATCAAGCATCCCAAGCCTTAGGCAACCCAGAATGGGTCACTGCGGTCGCGGTGATGTTTCCCATCTTCGTTAGTGGAGGGATCGCGATGACGGTCTATTTCCTCTGGCAATTGACTCAGAAACAGGCTTGGGGGCATTTTCGGACCTCCCATTTTGCCAAAAACTTCTTACTCATTCTGGTAATGGCCGTTTTCCATTACGCCGCTTCGGCCATTTTCGCGTATGCGGCCTTCACGTTAGGAGATCTTGGTAATACCATAGGCTATGCGATCTACAACACGGCCAGTGTGGCTACCGCAATTGTGATGGGCATCCTCACAAAGGAATGGATCGAAGCGTCCCTTGGGGCTAAGCGGCTGTTGTGGATCAGTCTATCGTGTATGGTCCTGGGTATCGTTATTGTGGCCATCGGCAATGGCATGGGGTAACACGTAAAATATGTAGCAAAATACTTTCAAATAACTCGCCACGCCTATGAATATGTTAGACGATATCAGCCCTGAAGACATTGACCGACTGGGAATTACCGATCCCAAACACCTGAGTGCCGCCTCGAGGCGGGCGCTGGAATGGCCTGCGCTAAGCAACAAGTGGTACGGCGAGTTTGAAGTCTGTGATCTAAAAGGCGACCTCGCTTACGAGGAAGGTGTGGTAAGGCGTGACCCCAGCAGTATCATTCGAGTGGGTGATCGGTATTTTGTTTGGTACTCCCGCAGCCTAGGTCCAGTTCAAGGGTTTGCTGGTGACATTGAGCAGGACAAAGTCTTTCCATGGGATCGGTGTGATCTGTGGTACGCGACGTCCCATGACGGCGTGACATGGAAAGAAGAAGGCCCTGCAGTAAAACGCGGCTCCAAGGGGGCCTTTGACGATCGATCGGTCTTCACGCCAGAAATCATGGAGCACGGAGGTAAGTACTACCTGTGCTATCAGACAGTCAAGTCACCCTACCTGGTGCGCGTGAAAAATCAAGTTGGAATGGCCTGGTCAGACTCCCCACATGGTCCGTGGCAGAAGTGTCTGGAACCCATCTTGAGCCCTGCAGACAATGGCGCTTGGCAAGGATCGGAAGACAACCGATTTAAGGTAGAGAAAAAGGGGGACTTCGATAGCCACAAGGTGCACGACCCTTGCATCCTACCTTTTCGTGGAAAGTTCTACCTCTACTACAAGGGCGAGCAAATGGGCGAAGAAATCACCTGGGGCGGGCGGCAGATCCGTCATGGGGTGGCCATTGCCGACAATCCATTGGGGCCGTACGTAAAGTCCCCCTACAACCCCACCACCAACAGCGGCCACGAGGTATGCGTGTGGCCCTATCACGGCGGTATTGCTTCACTGATCACCACCGACGGCCCGGAAAGAAATACAATTCAGTGGTCTGATGACGGCATTAACTTTTATATTCAATCCTCAATCAAAGATCCTCCCCATGCCATAGGCTTGAACCGCTCTTTTGACCTAGACCGGGAGCCTTTTGCGGTCTTCGAGTGGGGACTGACGCACGAGTATATGAATGACGATTACCAATACATCCGTCGATTCCGTGGCAGCCATGTGAGCAGCCATGTGGCCAAAGGTGAGGAAAAAGGACCTCTCGAAGAATGAATAAAATCTTAGCAGTATTTGCCATCGTGCTCAGCCTCCTGGGATGCAGCTCCAAACCGGAGCCAGAAGTACTGCTTCGATCGAGTCAACTAGTAAACCCTGATCATAGTTGGTACAAGGCCTTTGAATACCTATCCGAGGAACTTGAAAGGCGCTCAAATGGCCGGATGGTACTTGAAGTGTATCACTCCGAGCAGCTCGCTAAGGAAAGTGAAGCCATCCGCTTGATCCAAGCAGGTGTGATCGATATGACCAATACCGGGTCGATCCTGAGCAACTGGTCAGAGATCATCAGCTTCTGCGAAATGCCTTTTCTGCTGCGAGACAGCACCGACATGAAGACACTCATCGAAGGTCCCGTCGGGCAGCAGATCGAAGCTGAGATGGTGAATATGGGCCTGAAACCGCTGGGTTACTTTGCGAGGGGACCGAGGCATTTGACCTCTAATCGCCCCATCCGTCACCCTGATGATCTGCGTGGACTCATACTAAGGGTCCCCAATGTCCCCTCCTTCGTCAATGCGTGGAACGCCCTTGGGGCCAAACCAACTCCTATGGCCTTCTCAGAGGTCTTCACCTCCCTGCAACAAGGAACGGTCGAGGGACAGGAGAATCCCTTTGCAATGATCAAGAGCGCAGGATTTGCTGAAGTCCAGCAATACGTC
Organism: Bacteroidota bacterium; assembly: GCA_039191945.1. Lineage (GTDB taxonomy): Bacteria > Bacteroidota > Bacteroidia > Cytophagales > Cyclobacteriaceae > JAWPMT01. Next base: position 1,336 of record JBCCXG010000353.1, on the reverse strand, counting down.
AATCTTACCTCTCACGTGGTCAGCTGGACCTATCCAGTGATCGGCGTTAAGCAGTTTGAGGCCCTACCCCCCGATCTTCAAAGGATCTTTCTAGAGGCAGCTGCTGACATGCAGCGCCATGAACATGAGATATTCCTCAAGGCCGAGGCGCAGGTCCAAGCACAATTGCAAGAGGCCGGTATGGAATTCGTCGAGGTCGACCGTGATGCATTCTCGGAGAAATGTCGTGATGGTTTGATCCAGAGCCTCTCTCCTGCTATGCAAGAAGTCTATCAACAAATATGGGAGCAAACTCGATCATCGGACTAACGCGCGGCATCAGCTATCTCCTGAAGCTGGGGACGATCGTCAGTTCCCTTGGTTTCATGGGTGCTGTGCTCATTCAAATTGCCGCCAGGTTCCTATTGAGCTCCGCTCCGTCCTGGACAGAAGAAGCCTCCCGATTCTTCTTCCTTTATGCCATGTCATTTGCCGCTGGACTCGCCTTTCGAGGCAACTATTATGTACAGCTAGACCTGTTCTACAATCGAATGTCCGCAAAGGCGCGTAGAGTCGTGGACCTGTGTGTTTACGTGGCCATCATACTTCTTTTTCTGGCGCTCGGAATCTATGCCATTCCTTTTATCACCCAGGGTATTCCTGAACACTCCCCGAGTCTGGGCGTGTCCATGTCCGTAGCCTTTAGCAGTATGGTTTTGATGGCAGTGGCCATGATGTTCTTTGCGGTCTTGCGTCTTCTGGGCGCCTTAAAGCGAAAGCCATGATCTGGTTGATGATTGGCATTTTTCTCATTTGCCTCCTGCTGAGGTTCCCCATCGCCTTTGCCATGGGGCTCGCCTGCCTCTCCTACTTGTTATTGGAAGAAATGTCACTGATCGTGCTACCCATGAAGATGTACTCGGGTATCGACGTATTTGTTTTACTCAGTATTCCGGGGTTCATACTCGCCGGAAACCTCATGAACCAAGGCGGCCTGACCGAGAAGATTATCCATTTCTGCAATCAGTTAGTGGGACACGTGCGAGGGGGACTGGCGTTGGCTAATATCGGCGCCTCTATGCTCTTTGCTGGCATCTCCGGGACGGCCATTTCTGATACTGCAAGCATTGGTTCCGTGATGATTCCCGCCATGAAACGCGAGGGATATGATGCAGGGTTCTCCTGCGCAGTGACTGCATCCTCTTCGACTGTTGGGCCCATCATCCCCCCCAGTGTCCCGATGATCATCGCGGCCACCCTTTGGGTACTGGCGTTTGGCGGAAATATAGTAGGCCACACCGAGCATGCCCATGCCTAGCATCAGTCCTGGCAAAGCTCCAGCAAGAAACAGTTTTCC
>JBCCXG010000352.1:0-6750 GCA_039191945.1 Bacteroidota bacterium | reverse complement strand
CGTCAAGAGTAGTTTCATTTTCCTTCCTAATTCCTTTACCCATGCTTCGAAATTATTTCAATACCATCCTGAGACAACTACGGAAGAACCGTACGTTCGCCGTCATCAACGTCCTCGGCCTAGCGCTGGCTATGGCCACCTGTATGGTCATTGCACACTTCGTCTATTTCCACCTCAACTTTGATAAATATCATTCGAAAGGCGATCGAATCGTACGCGTAGAGACAGAGGCGTGGCAAGAAGGGGCTTATCAGGGAGTAGGCTCCTTATCCAACCCGATGATGATGGATGCCCTAGCGGACGGCAATGCTTCCATCGAGCACCGGGCCAGGTTCTGGAGTGTCGATTATCGAAACAATACACTGACGTACAAGAAGGAAGGGGATATTCGCACTTACCACGAGGAGGGAGTCTACGGAGTAGATAAGGAGGCATTTGACATGCTTGATCTAAAGTTTCTCGTCGGAGGAGCAGCACGGCTTAGCGAGCCTTCTACCGTGGTACTGTCAGCCTCTTCGGCCATCAAATACTTCGATGATTTTTCGGAAGCCGTCGGCGCGCGAGTGGAAATAAGTGGCAACGATGGCTCTCGTATGCTGGAAGTCGTGGGCATCATTGAAGACCTCCCTGCCCAGACGCACTTCGACTTTAATGTCTTATTCTCTATGCCCACAAGAAAGATGCCCAACGAGCAGGACAATGAGCGCTGGACAGATAACGATGTGAAGAGCTACTTACTCCTATCCCCTGATGCATCTCAAGTGGAAATCATGGCGGATATCAACCGGCTTTACGAGGAGCATCAGCGGCAGCGTTTTGAAGAATATGGTTATAAAGTGGAATATCGGCTTGTCGACCTTCGTGATATCCATATGAGTCAAGCGGACAGTAGTGACTTCAAGGCGCACGCCGACCCCCTACTGATCTACGGCCTTCTCGGCGTGGCACTCATTATTTTGATCATCGCCTGGATCAATTACCTCAACTTATCTCTGGTCAAGACCATCGACCGCTTAAAGGAGATAGGGATAAGAAAAGTGCTCGGCTCTCAAACCCGACAGATTACGGTACTCTTCGCTTCCGAAGCAATGTTTATCAACCTTTTGTCCTTCATCCTGGCAATGACCTTCGCACAGCTATTTGCACCATTTACAGAACGGTTGACAGGGGTTAGCTTCAACATCCTCGAAGCATGGAACGTCATCCTCATCCTACTGATCATCGTGAGCATAGGCGCTTTTTTGATTGGCTTGTACCCGGCTTTTATGCTTCGAACGTTCAAATCCAACAGCATTCTTACGGGTAACCGTGGCCAGCAAAAGGTCGGTAGCGGAGGACTAAGGCGGCTACTCGTCTCCCTGCAGTTCATTATTACTTTTTCATTGATCGCAGTCACCGTTGCAGTTTACAAGCAGATCACTTTTATGAAGACCGCAGACCTCGGGATCAATCTGACCAATACAATGGTCATTAAAGCGCCTCCAGGGGACGTGCGAGATGGTGCCCGGGAACAAGCGCAAATGTTCAACTCCTTCAAGACAGCGCTCCTACAAGAGTCGGGCATTACCAAGCTGACGAATGCCGGGGAGATCCCTGGGGAGCCCATCGGATGGACCACAAGCATTCGCTTAAAAAATGCTCCCAAGGCTACCTCTATCCCATCCGGATTGATTTCCATGGGCTTGGATTTTCTCGACTTTTTTGAACTCGAACCTGTAGCAGGCCGGACGCTTAGGGAGGGAGACGACCCTTGGTCCAAGGGTGATGTCGTCATCAATGAGAAGCTGGCACGCAGTCTGGGCTTCAGCGATCCACAGGAAGCCATCGGCGCGGAGCTGGAAGGTTTCTACGCACCTATACAAGTACGAGGTGTGATGGAAAACCATCACCACAGTTCCCTCCATCATGATTACGATCCCATCGTGTATATCCTAAGCTCATGGACCGAGTTCTACTTCGTGCGTCTCAATGTTGGGGAAGACCTCGGGCAGAGCGAGCGGTTGGAAGAGTATCGCAGGCTGGTGGGAACCGTACAATCGAGATGGCGTGAATCTTTTACAACGTCAAATCTAGACTACTACTTTCTCGACCAGTCCTTCAACGAGCAGTATGCCAGTGACGAACGCTTCGGACAGATCTTTGGGACTTTTGCCCTATTGACCATCTTCATTGCTTGTATGGGCTTGTTTGGGCTTACTTCCTTCACCCTACAGCAACGCACCAAAGAGATTGGCATCCGGAAGGTTTTGGGCGCCTCGACTACAGGCCTGGTCAAACTGCTGATGCGTAACTATCTGGCAATGATCGCCATCGCCTACGTCATCGCTATGCCATTGTGCTGGTATGCGCTATCACAATGGCTGGAGGGGTATCATTTCCGGATCCCATTGGGGGCCTGGCTCTTACTTATCCCGCTGTTTACGGTGCTGCTCGTCTCCGTGAGTACGATTCTTCTGCGTATCATGCGATCGGTCCAGACGAACCCTGTAGATGCCTTGAGATACGAATAGGAGGGTTGACTAGGGTCGCTTCAAAGAAGACGCCCGCACAATCAGTTCCGTCTTTAGGATCGTCTGGGAATGGATGGGCTCATCATCATTCTTCAGGACCTCGATTTCATGCAAAAGGGTTTCGGCTGCCTTTCTACCCATTTGGAAGGCCGGCTGGGCAATCGCGGTTAGAGATGGCTCCACTAGCGTAGACATGGTGGAGTCATTGAATCCCACTACCGCGATATCCTCCGGAATCTTGACGCCTTCCTTTTTCAGGCCCATAATTAGTCCTAATGCGGTCACGTCGGCAAAGGCAAAAATGGCATCCGGACGCTCCTTCAGCGAAGTAATCTCCCTGGCGAGCACAATACCTTCCTCAATGTCAGACGTTGTATTCTCGAAAACGAGATCTTCCCGAAAGGGCACACCCTGATCTTTGAGTGCATCCAAAAAACCTTGGACTCTCTGCTGGATCAGAGGAATGAGCTGACCCCTCACCAAAGCTATTCTCCTACAGCCTTGCTCGATCAGGTGCTGCGTGGCGGTAAAGGCTCCTTCGTAGTCATCCACCAGGATCCTGGAAGACTCCAGATCATCCGTGATTCGATCGAACTGTACCACCGGGATGCCATAATCCTGGAAACGCTGAATATGATCGTAATTACTCGTTTCGAAGGTCGATGAGACCAAAAGCCCTTCGAGCGGGCTCTCTAGCAAGACTGAAGTTTCTTTGAGCTCCTTCTCAAAAGATTCATTGGTTTGCACCAGGATCACCGAGTAGCCACTTTCATCAGCCACCTCCATGATCCCATTGATGGCCGCACTGAAGAAGGTGTGAAATATTTTTGGGCAAACAACACCGATGATCTTCGACCGCTGGCTTTTCAAATTTTGGGCCACCGGATTGGGTCTATATTTCAGCTCTTTCGCCAGTGCCCGAACCGCCTCCTTGGTCTTATCGCTTATGCCCGGGTAGTCTTTCAGTGCCCGGCTGACCGTTCCCATGGAAACACCCAACTGATTGGCAATATCTTTTAATGTAACTGGACCGCTTTTCATGGTCAATGAGGTTTTGACTTATCAAATCGACTCCGGACGATGTAAAAGTACAAGGGTTCTCATTAACGATAGGGTCTATCATCCATCAGTATTTTAGGTATTAATTCCTTGCGAGCTTCTACCAAGACCCTCCACTCAACAACAAAACCCGAAATCTCTTACTTCCACGACTTACATTTGAACTATGCTCCATCGATTGACGCTACTTTCGCTTTCGCTCCTTTTCGTCATCACTTCATTCGCCCAGACTCCGGATCTGGAGCAATTCAAAGACCGGGGCTTTGTCTACTACAGCGATTTTGGGGCAACAGGCGATGGTGAGAGCGATGACATTGATGCGATCGCAGCGACCCACGCATTTGCTAACGCCAATCGGCTACGAGTCAAGGCGGACGAAGGTGCTACCTACTACATCAGTGGTAAGAAATTGACGGCTATCATTCAAACAGACACGGACTTTGGCACTGCAGCGTTCGTCATTGATGATAGAGAAGTGGAGGACCGGACGGCCCCAGTCTTCACCATTTACTCCAGCCATGAGGCCGTCGCAGTGGAAGGCATCCAACAACTCAAAAAAAATCAAAAGCGCATCAGTGCTTCCTTGTCAGGGCCCAGCCTCATCACGGTGACCAACTCAAACGTGATGCACTACATCCGCTACGGGCTGAACCAAAACAACGGGTCGCCGCAAACGGACATCTTCGCCGTCGATGAGAAAGGAAGAGTCGACATGGATGCACCCATCATATGGGACTTTGACGAAATCACTGAAATCAAAGTACTGCCCATAGACCCCGATACGTTGCGAATTACCGGCGGACGATTTACGACCATCGCCAACCAGGCAGCATCGAAGTACACGTACTATAGCCGCAACATCGCTATCCGCCGCTCCAATGTAGTTGTCGACGGTCTGGAACATCGGATCAGCGGTGAGGGCGAGCAGGGCGCACCCTATGCGGGATTCCTCAATATTAGCAACTGCGCTTACATCACGGTACAAAATACCCTACTCACAGGACACAAGACCTATCGCACCATAGGACGCGCCGGTAAGCCCGTCCCCATGGGCTCCTACGACCTCTCCGTCAATCGCGCGCTCAACGTATCGTTTATCAATTGCCGGCAGAGCAATGACATCGATGACCGAACTTACTGGGGGGTCCTCGGCTCCAATTATTGCAAGAACCTCTTGTATGACAACTGCACCTTATCTCGATTTGATGCTCACAAAGGCGTAGCCAATGCAACCATCCGCAACTCCACATTGGGGCATATGGGAATCAATGCCATTGGCAGTGGTACCTTGACGATTGAAAAATCTACCATAAGAGGTCGCAGTATCGTCAATCTAAGGTCCGACTACGGTAGCACATGGCCAGGGGAAGTCATCATCCGTGATTGTACGTTTGTCCCACAAGGAGGACGGCCTGTGAGTGCTGCACTGGTATCTGGTTCCTACTCCGGCCAGCACAACTTTGGATATACGTGTTACATGCCCGAACGATTTCTAATTGAAAACCTGCATATCGACGATTCTAGTCATCCGCAAGATTATCAAGGTCCGGCCATCTTCGCCGACTTCAATCAAGAAAGAACTGACGATTCTCACCAAGAACAGTTTCCTTATGTAATCACAAAAGAGGTCATTCTCAAAAACGTGAGCACCACAAGCGGAAAAGAGCTGAGATTAAGCGACAACCCTTACATGTTCCAGAAGGTCAAAGTAAAGATCCCATAGGGGCATTCAGGAGAAATTTTCCCTCACTCAGGTGTCGCATGCAACAGCTCCAGGCCTACCCAGGTACGCGGCTTGAATCCGTTCCATACTTCCTCATCTTCGCCCTCTGGTTCATCGAGGAACTTTTGGTAATCTCCCGTCTCCTTAAGGTGGATGCCCAAAAATGCAGTAATGAAGTGCTGATTGATATTGTTGATCCTTCGCTGGTCCCAAACGGAGTCCGCATATCGCAGGTATTCATCAAGGTGTCTTCCGGCCTCTAGCGACTCTGGTGGTGGTGGATTCGGTGCTACATTGTGGCGAGCTCCCTGATAAGTCAGTAGGTAGCGGTCGGTATTCACGGCCCCTTCATAGATGGCTTTGATCCCATCTTCATAGCCAGAGATATCGTCTTTGCTCCCCGCGATGAAGAACGTTGGTTTCCGTAGGCCGGCGAGCCCCTTGGCATCCCATACGCCTCGGGCCATACCCCATGGTGCCAAAGCAACTACGGCCTTTATCCGATCATCCATCGATGCCTCGTGAGCCTCATTTCCAGCAATACGCTGCTCCAGAGCCCTACTTCCACCTGCATTGGAGGAGAAAAATAATCCCGCACCAGCACTGTAGCCTGCACCCCCAACATTAACGACGCCGTAGCCGCCCATGGAGTAGCCCATGATGGCGGTATTATTTGCGTCCACGAGCTCCGACAAGAAGGACTCCGCGTTTGGAGCACTGAGTCGGGCCATTTCATTGAGGACGAAAAGGATGTCCAACGACCTGTTCAGTAACGTACTTGTGAACTGATTAGCATCGCGAAAGGTGGACTCCGTATGATCAATGGCTACGACGACGTACCCTTTGGAGGCGAGATTCTCCGTGAGGTAGGTGTACATCAGTCGGGAGCCCGTATACCCATGTGACATGATCACCAAGGGGTAAGGGCCATCGCCCGCATTCGTTTGTGCATCACGGCTGGCTCTACCCTTGAAGGTAAAAGGAATAAGGGGACGATCTTCGGCGCCGAAGTTGCCCATCACTTCATCGTATATCACCAGCTCGTCTTCTCCTGCTGACAGTGACGCGGGGTACCAAACCTCGACGGTCAAAGGACGATCATAAAGCGAGTCGACGCCTTCCTTGCCGTAGTTGAGAATATCGATTTGGCCCTTATTGACCAAAGAGAGGGTCCTCACGCCGACAGCATATTGACCACGAGCGGAAAGTTCCGGGGCATCGGGTAGCAGGTCGCCATAGATGAAGTCATCGGGAACCTGGCCGAAAGCACAAAAGCACGCGAAGATAAGGCTGGTCCAAAGGGATAACGTGTGTTTATTCATGGTTTATAGGTATCCATGAAAATTAACGGATAAAATCCATATCTCACGGAGTGAAACCTGCCAGCGGTTTGAATCCGCAGGCAAGCATTGAATAGCCGCGGGTCTTCCTATAACTTTTCGGAATGAAAAAGCTGCT
>JBCCXG010000351.1:0-6752 GCA_039191945.1 Bacteroidota bacterium | reverse complement strand
TAACCTCCCAAACATCATCTGGGCTTCATCCCAGTAGGCAAAAGCACTTCCGGGCGCGAACAGGGGGGTGTCGATCTCGAACGGATCCAGCGCCCAGTCCTCGCTGTTTTCGCCCCATCGACTGACGCCTTTGGCGGAGTACCCCGAAGTCATAGTGGCAAAATGATGCAAATTGGCCGTAGGATAGTGATCGACCATGGCGCTATCAATACTTGCCGCATACGTCTCCGTCGTGAGGACGCCATCTTCCACCAAGAGCCCCAGAATGGTGCTGGTAAAGGATTTGGTCGATGAGTAGATGTTGTTCGTCTTGTGAATGCTGTCGCCTTGAAAGATCACGTAGCCATTTTTGATGATCATGGCCTGAGACAATCCGTTGGGCCCACATTGACTTTCCAGGTAGGACAGAGCCTCCGACAGAAGCTTATCATCTACGCCTTGCGCACCTGGGCTGGAAGCGGTCCATTCGTTCTCGGGGAATACTTGTTCCAACGGCCGATCGGGCTCACAGGATAAAGTAATGGCAGAGAAGCAGAGAAGGGCTGGAAAAAACGGCTTCACGTCGAAAGACTAAAATAGCGAGTGTGAAGGTAAAGACAGCTGTTCAAAGGGTGTAAGAAATCCGCATGATATCGGCCACTTTAACCCGGAATCGTCATTAGCCTTCCGGCTACGAACATAAATTACTTCAAAATCAACGGTCCGCCGCGCGGTCAGTTAACACAGAGTTGGCTCGTCACCATAATGGTTAATTATGCCTAGCCGGCCACGCCTCCTCACCTAACTCACTGATTTTCTTGTACTTTGTGCGCGGCCAGCCAGGCCCTCGCTTCGAAACTCCAACAACGAATCCGGGTTTAAGCAATTAACCGCACTGGAAGCGGGTACTCGCCATCGCATCACGGCAAATACCCTTTCCAGATTGATTCGTCATTGCTTCACTACTCTAAAAACACTAACCTGATCCCCTTGCCGTAAGTGGATCAAGTAGATGCCTTGATCGTAACGGCGAAGATCCAATTCAATGCGGCGATCGGTCACGGTCATGTGCCTCATTTGCTTTCCATCCAGGGCCCGAATGGAGATTTCCATGGGGGTCCCCTTTATGCGGCTGATGACCAGTCGATCCATTGTGGGGTTAGGATACACTTCCAGGTCGCCTTGAGGCGTAGTCACCGGTAACTGACGACCGGCGACCGGCTGATCTGCCACCTTTTCAATGACCGCAAGCCAATCCTGATCCAGCTCGGAGGGAGGTACGCCAATTGCTGTGGCTGATCCACCACTGATTGCTGTCACCGTTCCCGACTGCAATGCTCCTCCGCTTCGAGGGTCATACCACTGGACGGAGTAGGAGCCCACTTGTCCGCTGAGATCAATCGAACTAGTGCCTCCCTCGGGCAGGTATACCAGGTAGAGCTCTCCCTCTTCTCCAAAGACGTAATCGTCATCGTCTGGGGTCAAGTCGTCGAGATTGATCATCGCTGCAGCGCGCTTGGCCAGGTAACTGTTGAAGAAGTCGATCGTGATTTTCGCATCGTCCCACTTGTTCTGGCGTGTCCGGTGATCCTGACAGTCAAGATCGTCGCAGCCCGTCTGGTAGCCATAAAAGTACTCAACACCGGCGCCACCTGCCATCAAAGTACCCCAGAGCACTTTCTGACGGACGCTCTCCCGATTGTCGGCGACCAAACGCGGTTCCGTCAATTGGCTGTCTGGATAGTCCGCGTCCACCGCTACACCTGTATTGGCGGTATTCTGCTCATCATAAGCCACGACCCATTTCTTGCCTGCAGCAGCAGACCTGGTCACCCATTCTAAGACTACGTCGTGGGACACATTCTCGCCTTCTTGCAGAGAGGCACCCGTCAAATCCGAGGAGGGACCCAATAGCGGCGCGTAGACCTGCTCTTTTTGAGGCGGAAAGGTGTGAATCACAATGTTGTGATCATAAGGGTCGATTTGCTTGATGTAGGTGGCGTATGACTTGACGATGGTATTATCGGGATCGTTCAATCGGGTCCAGATGTCATTTTCTTCGCCCAGGTTCCAGTTCAGTGCCAGGTGATGACCAAAGCGGGCAATGAGCTCACGGTAGTACAGTTTGCGCTCTCTGCCGAGCTGGCCTCCGTCCATCTTCCGATCGTTTTCGGTCTCTTGCATCTTGAAGTGCAAATAGATCCCCTTTTGGTCGGCATACGCCATGATCTGTTCCCATTGTGCCATCTTGGATACATCGAAGCGGTCGTGGTGGACACCGTTCCAGGAGGTGGCGTTGCTGGATTTTGGGAGGTGGGGATAGACGTTGTCATCATCGCCATCTAAGCTGAAAGTGAGAAAAGAAATGGCATTCATAGATTGATTCGACAGATAGGCAATCACGCCCAACAAGGCCCGTCCCTTGGCCCGCGCTCCGTCGGGAGTGGCCGCTCCCCAGGTGTAGGGGCCCGCATCGGTCAGGTCAAAATCCTGCAGGTGCGGCGCCCAGCTTTTCCGGCGGTTCGCTTTGTTCGGGGTCGCATCGAAGTCGTTGTAGGCAAAGGTATTTTCAGGGGCATCTGGACCCACCTTGAAGAAGAAGTCTCCTGTTTCTGCGAATTGCAGGTGATGCTCACCCACGTATTGCAATCGGCCCTTGCCCCGAAAGTCAACTCCCGTCTTATCTGAGGGGGTAATGTCAAAGGACCCAGACTGCCCATCAAAGGCAGTCGACGTACCAGCTGATGGATCTGTGGAGATGGCCACATTGGTCCCCGTTCGGAAGGAAGCCTGAAAGCTCCAGGTACCCACTTCGTCTGGCGCAAAGTGCACCTGCCAGAGATTGCCAGAGGTAGCGGATGAGTTGGCAGCTGTGCCATCCGCGGCGTAGAAACCAGGAACGACATGGGTCTTGTCACCGTTGGTAAAGGTCACATTGAGCCGATAGTTGGCGAAAGGGTTGTTCTGTGCCGTTTCACTTGTAGAGGGGCCTTGGAAGGACAAAGTCACTTTGTGCCATTTCTTGAGCTCACCAGAAACCGTGGCCGGAGGACCGTCCACCGGCGGATCTGCGACCGTCGAGGTATCCTCTCGTATGACTGCAAATTGTACCGTCGAAGCCGCTCCAGCTTCTCCGCCACGACCTGAGGAAGTGTAGGCCGTAGCTGTCAGGGTGTTATTGCCCAACTCCACACTCCACGGCTTGAAGTCTCCCTGGGTGTCGCCCGCAATGGCGTACGGGGCAAAGTTTTCCGTTTGGAAATTCGGATCTCCATTGTAGTTAAAACCGACGCTGCCCACTTGCTCGGGATTGGTGGTCACGCGGACGCTGATTTCCTGTGGTAGATAAAAGAGATTGAGGGTATCTCCATTCGAGAGTACCCGGAGGTCTGAATTGGATACGGCATCCACCAACAAAAAGTCCCTGATAGCGGGTGTCGCCGCAGGGTCTTCGATCGAAATGACACATGTAGCAGTGGCATTTGTATTACTGACGCTGGTAGCGGTGACTGTCACTTCCCCTGGGGCAATCGCCGTGAGTTCGCCGGTAAGCGGATCGACACTTGCTCCGTCGCTGGCCGCAAAGGTGACCGAGCCATCGGCGGCATTTCCGGGAGCGATGAGCACATCGAGGTCTACTGCGTCTCCCACCTTAAGGGGTTGATCGGGACAATTCGTGAAGCTAACGTCGGTCACAAGAACCTCGGCAGGCTCGAATGAGAAGCTCTCCAGCCCGAGCAAAGAGGAACCGCGTACCACCAGGAATACCGTCTGAGTGCCCAAAGTACTTGTGCTTTGGCTATAGTCCACTACGATATCCATTGGATACTCCTGGACTGTTTCGGTAACATCTGCTGTGATCAATGCGCTGGCAATTACGGGTCCTTCAATAGCACCTATTCGGAATTCGACGGTGCTGCTTCCCCCGTCGCTAGTGGCTCGCAAAGTCCCCGAGGCCGGTCCCTGACCAAACTCGACGATCTCAAACCTTAGGTAGTCGCCTTCATCGATCGATACGGTTGGAGCGGTGATTTCCACCCCTCTTTGAAAATCGAAAGCGGTGGCTTGCACCGTGGCATACGGGTCGATCGGTTGGGCGGGAGTGTCAATTACACCCATTACGCATTGGTCTGACACCGTACTATCGCTGAGGCTCGTGGCACTAATCGTTACCTGTCCAGCTGCCGTGGCGTTGAATAGACCCGTCAAGGGATCTACGATGAAGTCGCTACTCGCTGTAAACTCGACAGACGCATTGGTGGCATTGACCGGGGAGATCGCGACATCTAGATCCAAGGAGTCTCCCACCACCAGCAGTTGATCGGGACAGTTGGTAAAAGTGATATCCGTCACCACAACCTCTGCCTCCGAGAAGACAATGTTGATCGTCAACGCTTCGCCCTGATTGCCTGAGCCACCATTTCCTGTAGAAGGTATTGCCTGCAATTCGTAAGCCCCTGGGGCAGGATCCCATGACTGGTAGACACCCTCCTTATCGCCGGCTAGTGTATAGGGTGCTACGTTTTCCGTGCGCTCAAAAGCGCCATTGACAAAAAACTGTACACTCTCCACCGGTCCATTGACCTGAGCCCGCAGGCTAATGTTCGGGGGCAGGTCAGGAAGAGATAAGGTGGAGTCTTTTACAAGTGTTAGTAAATCTGTTCCGTCGTCGGCATTCACGAGCGTAAAGCCTGTAACGGTTTGTGCGAGGGTCGTGGTCGCTAGTAGGTTGAAAAATAGCGCGACCAGAAGACCTCGCGGTTCAGTGAGGTTCAGTTTCTTCATTGATTATAAAAATTTGAAGATAATCTATAACTTTTTGCCGGCAACTCAGCCGGGAAGTGCAGACATATTCGTAGCGTTTTTGCAAGCCTTGAACGTCAAGGTCATGATGGTTTGTAACGGGATCTAAGATTAAATCCCTAGTGTCCAAGCCCTTGGAATAGCGATATGGTCGTACATGCAGTTGACGGTGCGACCGAGAATTTTTTTTTGAAGTTGAGTCCGCTATTCTACAAGCCATTTGATAAAGTCGATCTTGACAATGGATCTATGGAGTAGATGAAGTTGTTACTTCTGTTGCAGAAAAAAGTCCAGCAAGATGAATATCCTGCTGGACCGTGGGAAACCCTGTTGTAAAGGGAGGTCGTACCTATTTGACCAAGCTGAAGTTCTTGTCTTTACTTATGAAATCATGGGTTGGCGCCGAAGCGGTAACCGACAGAGAAGGTAAATCCAACTGGCGCACCACGCTTAACGAAAAGGGTATTTTCCGTAGGTAAGAAATAGTAATCGTCGAAGATGTTGTTGATGGTAAAGTTGGCGTCCAATTTCCCCTTCTTCATGGGTATGTCATAAAACAGACTGGCATTGACGATGAAGTATCCGTCTTCCTCAACTGGTACAGTTGAGCCAAAGCTTCCCGGCTGGATCACCCAGCTGCTACGGTGTTCTACACCCACGCCAAATCCCAAGCGATTCGCCAGCTGGTAGGTATTCCAAAGAGACAAAAAGTGCTCGGGAACACCATTGAAGCGTTCGCCCTCAAGCGCATCGTCCACACCGCTCTCTACGATCTCCGTCCCAGTATATCCATAACTGAAATAAAGATTTTGTCTTTCGAAGAAGCTTCCGGAAATATCGAGTTCGATGCCGCGACTACGACGAAGACCGTCCTGTGCGCTGGTCATGGGGGTCACAGCCACCACAACATTCTGCCGGTCGAGCTGATACAACGCCAGCGTGTAAGTCAACTTATCCGCGAGCACCCCTTTGAAACCTACTTCCCATTGCTCACCGGTGATGGGTTTAGGGTCTTCTTCCGTGATCGTCCCATCCACGTTGAAAGGAGCGATGGGCACGATACTTTGACTGAAGCTGACATACGTGGAAAGGGCAGGGGCAAACTCATACAACAGACCGACCCGAGGAACCACCGAGGTATTGGCAATGGCCGGGAAGAAAAATCCCTCTTCACCTGCCCAATTGCTGGAAGATAAGGTCTCGAAGTCGTAATCGTTGAATCGGAGGCCCAACATGGCTTTGAGTCCCGTATTGCGCAATGAAATGAGATCCTGTACGTAAAATCCGTACTCCTTTTCTTCCCATAACTGAATGTTAAATGGCGGAGAGCTCTGGAAATCGGTCAAGTGGTTGAACTCCACATAGACCGGATTGAACAAATTCGTAGCCGGCATTTCGGTGACAAAGCCAGGAGGGACCAGTGGACTGAAACCATTCGTGTTTTCCGTCTCGATGCCGGTGTAGGAAGCTCCCAGAATAATTTTGTGCTCGATAGGCCCGGTGCTGATATTGTAATTGATATCGATATTCCCTGCCCAGGCTTGCACATATCGCGCCTGGTCAAAGACCAATCGGTTGACGTTGCCATCTTCGGGATTGACCGCACCACTACCGAATGTATTGTCTGGTCCGGCAAAGGAGAAATACCCTCCAGCGCCCGACTCACGCTCGGATCGGTTCCAACTGAAGTTAGCGGTCACGTTCAGATTATCCAGGAACTCATGCCTTAGGCTCGCCTGGTAGACCTGGGTAAGGTCCTCCGAGAAGTCGTTAGTAAAGCCTCCGTACCAATTGTCTTCCACCGGGAAGAAAAAGGCGCGACCACTACCATCCTCGTCAAAGGCATTGATCACCGGGGCATCCGTATTGGAGGGGTTGGCATCGTTGATGATCAACTCACCGGTCAATTGCAAGGTTGTTCTCGGTGTGATTTTATAAAGCAACGAAAGCATGGGTGCGATGCGTTCGTT
>JBCCXG010000350.1:0-6789 GCA_039191945.1 Bacteroidota bacterium | reverse complement strand
GAGCCGGCTCTCGCAGACGCGCCGTGTGGACCGAGCGGCTTCTCAAGCAGCAGCTCGAACAGCTTTTCGGCTCAGGAACGCGCTCAGAAGCGTGCCTTGAGATCCAAAAATAAAAATGCCCGATCCTCCTCTCGAGCAGGATTGAATCGTCCGAAAAGCAGGTCATGAAAGATCTCTTCACCGATCTTCATTTGCAGCGTCCGATAGACACTGAGTATGACATTTCCCAAAAGCGCCGCGAGCATAAAATATCTCATCAACATACCCAAGACGTATCTCCTGACTGAGGGATCCACATCAGGCAGGTTATCTGTCCATACATCGTAGAGGTAGTTGGTCAGACCGACCGTTAAGAAGACGACAAGGGCGATGACGAATTGGAGCGAGCTTCTGATGCCGATGATCCGAAGGAGCGAACCTCTGTAAATATCCATCCGTCGAAGTACATGCTCCATGACGGTGTAGGGCACTGACAAAAGGAATCCCATCAAGAGACCGTTTCCGTACACCCGCCACATCGGAAACTCAATGGGGAGTTCGAATACCCCGGGTCCCGCACCTTCCCAATTGAACCTGATAGACAACAGGAAAACAAAAATGATGGACCAAAATAGGAAGTTGAAGCCAAATGCTCTGAGAATCCGCATATAGTCAGCCCTCGTCTTTGTCGGGGTCATTTGGTCCAAGGTACTTGCCGATGACAATTCCTGTTACAATGATGGTGTAAAAATTAGCTACCAATCCAACCAATACGGAGAGTGTCTTAGTCATTGCAGTGGCCGGCACCATGTCTCCATAACCAATGGTCAATAAACTGATGAAGCTAAAGTAGAGCAAATTGTCAAACAAGGACATGGTGGGATCCATTCCTCGAAAAGAATCAGGGACGACGCGCTCGATGGTAATGAAAAGAAACGTTGCCATGATGCCTAGCAAGATCAGCCCAGTAAAGACTGCAAAGACCATGTTGCTGTCAATGATCCGGGCTTTGTAAATGTCCCGGTAGATCTTGACCGACACCGCAAAGAAAAAGAGGACATACAAACCAGAAAGTACCTCTCCCAGATGAAGGATCTTCAAGCCTTCCAAGAACTGAAAGGCAATCAGCAACAGACCCAGATAGAAGAACATCGAGGCGATCCTCGAACTGGCCTGATACCAGAGCATCGTACCAGCGAATATGTGAAACGCCAAGATCACCGAAAACATCATGCTTTCCGCTCGCCACTCATAGGGGATCGCCGTGGAAAACATGAGCAGCAGACAAGCGATCATGAAAAGCACATAGCGCTGTGCATAAAGGACGGTAAAGGTCTTTTTGAGTGCCATCGACGTTTCAGTTGAACTTCCTGAGAGAGGCTCCCATCGTCTTCCGAACCATTATGGCGAACCTTCCTCCTCCTGGGTGATCCAACCGCCCCCCATTGCCTTATATAATTGGACGTAAGAGCCCAATAAAGATCGTCTGGTACTGACCAAGCCCAGCTGTGCCTCGAAAGCCTGCCGCTGGGACTCAAGGTACTCCAGATAGCTCGTAACTCCCCGGTCATAACGCTCACTGCTTAGGTACTGGGCGTTGATAGCCGCATCTACGTGCTGCTGACGAGCTACCACTTCTAGTCTGTAGTTCTCTATAGCTACCAACGCGTCTTCCACCTCACGAAAAGCATTGAGCACTTGTCTTTCATAACTCAAATAGGTCTGCTCGAGTCTGCTTCGTTCGATCTCTACCCTCCGCTTGTTTTGATCCCAATGAAAGATGGGTCCCAAAAGGTTGCCCCCCACATTCCAGGCCAAGCCATCAGACACCAGGTCTCCCAATCCACCACTGGCCACGCCCAGCAGACCGGTAAGGCTCAGCGACGGGAAGCGGTTGCCGATAGCGACACCGACCAAGGCGTTTTGCGCCACGATGAACTGTTCGGCCTCCAGGAGATCGGGTCTTCTGCGGAGGAGCTCGGATGGCAGCCCTACCGGAATATTAGGCGTCACGGCAAAGCTGTCCAAGGGCACGCTGTCCAAAATCGATTGAGGAGCCTCTCCGATGAGCAAGCTCAGCGCGTTTTGCGCCTGCAATTGCAATCGGTTAAACGCAGGAACCGCACTTGCGGCAATGGCCCGCTGTATTTGTGCCTGGTTCAAATCGATCTCCGCCGCATAGCCCCGATCATACCGAGCCTGCACGAGTCGAAGTGAACTATCCCTCAGCTGGAGCTGGATCTCGGAGATCTCCATGGACGCTTGGTATTCTCTCAAAAGCAGATAGGTAGAGGCGACTTCTGCGACTAGCGCAAGCCGAACGGACTTCACGCCGTATTCCGTAGAAAGATAATCGGCCAGCGCGGCTTCATTGAGCCGTCGCAGTTTGCCCCATAGGTCTAGCTCCCAACTCAAAGAGCCCACCGCAGACCAGTTGGTGTTGGCACTGGGGCCCAAAAAACCCTGGAAATTACCCCTACTGGCGTTGACTTGTCCGCTTATTTTTGGCAGTAACTCTGCCCGTTGGATCTTCAGTCCCAGTTGTGCCTGCTCCACGCTCTGCATAGCAATGCGCAGGTCCTGATTATTGCGGACGGCCTTTACTATCAAGGTGTCCAGTACAGGATCGTTGAATAGCTCCCACCAACGAATGTCACCTAGCGAGTCAGTCTCATTGACCCCGTACAAATAACCCTCGGGTACCGCAAAATCAGGTGCCTGATAGTTCTTCCCCACTTTGCAGGAAACAGCCATGAAGAGCGACAACAGCAGGGCAAGGTTCGGAAGGTATCGTAAATGTCTCATGCCTGATCTTCTTGAGCTTCACGTTTCTTTTCGTAACCAAAGGCGCGACCGATGAAGACAAAAAACATCGGATAGAAGAAAACGCCGAAGAGGGTGGCAATCCCCAAACCACCTAAGAGCGCCAGTCCCATCACCTTTCTTGCCTCAGCGCCAGAGCCCGAAGCGGTTATGAGCGGCAAAACCCCGAGGATGAAAGAAAAAGCGGTCATCAGGATCGGCCGGAAGCGCTGCCTCGCCGATTCCATTGCAGCATCATAGAGGTTCATCCCCTCATCGAATTTGATCTTGGCAAACTCGACAATCAGAATGGCATTCTTCGCAGCCATCCCAATCAACATGACCAGTGAGATCTGCGCGAAGATGTTGTTCTCAAAGCTGGGACTGATAAACCGTGCCAGATACAGAAAGAGCAAAGCACCGAATACCGCAAATGGCGTCCCCATCAGAATACTCATCGGCAAAGACCAACTCTCGTACTGTGCAGCCAGAATCAAATAGACAAATACGAGCGAGAACACAAATACGATCGCCGTCGATCCCGAGGCACGCTTCTCCTGGTAGGACATGGCATTCCAAGAGAAGGTCAAGTCATCGGGTAGTGTCTCCATAGCCACCGCTTCCACTACGGCCAGTGCCTGGGCAGAACTAAAGCCCTCCGCGGGGGCACCGGTCACCTCTACCGCCCGCAAAAGATTGAACCTGGTAGTGTAATCCGGCCCGCTACCATTGTTGACCTCAACGAGCGTAGACAGGGGCACCGCATCTCCGGCACGGTTCTTCACATAAAACAGGTCCAGGCTTTTTTCGCTCTGACGGTACTCTGGCTCTGCCTGGACATAGGCTTTGTAGAGTCGCCCAAATCGATTAAAGTCATTGACGTAGGCACCACCTAAGAATGCACCGAAGGTATCGTAAATGTCACTTAAGGCCACTCCCGTTTTCAGCACCTTGTCCCGATTGATGTCGATCTCTTTTTGAGGAACGGTCGCCTGAAAGGTCGTGAACGCGCGCCCGATCTCAGGTTGGGCCTGAAGGTTTTGTATAAACTGCTGGACATTTTGCTCCAGGTACTGCGGCGTGTTGCCTCCCCGATCTTGCACCATGATACTGAAACCTGTCCCGTTGCCCAGGCCGGGAATCGCCGGCGGACCGAACGAGAACGCCTGCCCCTGATTGATCTTGAAAAACAAGGCCCCATTGAGGCGCTGGACAATGCGCTCCGCCGTCGCGAAACGCCCCCGAATGTCCCAATCTTTTAAGGTCACAAAAACAAAGCCCGCATTCGGAGACAAGGAGCCAGACAGCAGACTAAAGCCGGTCACCGCGGTGACATCCTCTACCACATCCACCTCGCCCAAAATTGCCTCAATTTGGCGCATGGCCTCATCGGATCGCTGTAGTGAGGAAGCCGGAGGAAGCTGAAGGTTAACGAAGAGGTAGCCCATGTCCTCCTCGGGAATGAATCCGCTAGGGACCGAGATGCCAATCAAACCCGTAAGGCCGGTCAGCAAAATCAAGAAAACCAATCCCCGTGTAATCTTTCGACCAAAGACCTTGGTCGTCTTCATGTAACCTTCCGTGCTCCGGTCAAAAACGCGATTAAAGCCCCGGAAGAATCTTCCCAAAAGGCCACCGACAGGTTGTTGCTTCTTCAAGAGCAAGGAGCACAGTGCGGGACTCAAGGTCAGCGCATTGACGGATGAAAAACACACCGATACGGCCACAGTTATGGCAAACTGTTGATAGAGGCTCCCCGTGATTCCTGAGATGGCCGCTACCGGCACAAACACCGCTACCAATACGAGTGTGGTCGCTATCACCGGGGCGGTTACCTCACTCATTGCCTTGGTCGTCGCGGTCTTGGGATCCAATCCATTTTCAATATTGACTTGTACGGCCTCGACGACGACAATCGCATCGTCCACGACGATACCAATGGCCAGCACCAATCCGAGCAGTGATAGCACATTTATGGTAAAGCCCAAGACAGGAAACAACATAAAGGCCGCCACCAGTGAAACAGGGATCGCCAAGGTGGGAATGAGCGTGGCTCGCCAGTCTTGTATGAAAATGTAGACCACCAAAATCACCAGGGCCAATGCGATGATCAAGGTCACGATGATTTCTTCAATACCCGCTGTGATTGGTTTCGTCGCATCGAGCGAGACCTTGTAGCTGATACCATCTGGGAAGGACAATGACAACTCATCCATCGTGTTGACCATCTCCTCGGCCAGCTCCACGGCGTTGGACCCGGGCGCCTGATACACGGCGATCACACTGCACTTGTCCTGATTCAATCGGGTAAAAGCACTGTAAGATTCCACGCCCAGCTCTACACGAGCGATGTCCTTCACTTTCACCTGACTCCCATCGGCATGAGTCCTCACCACGATTTCTCCGAACTCTTCCTCCGTCTGCAGCCGGTCCGGGAGGCGAACGGTGTACGTAAACTCCGTCCCAGGCGGTGCAGGCTCGGCACCGAACTTTCCGCCTGGTACGATTACATTTTGGGCGCGAATTGCACCCATGATCTCAGTGACGGTAATCCCCATTTTTGCCAACAGATCAGGCTTGATCCAAATACGCATGGAGTAATCCGAGGCCCCCAAAACATCGACCCTACCTACACCGCGAATTCGCGATAACACATCCTTGATGTTGATAAGGGCATAGTTTCCGAGTACATTTTGGTCGTATTCCGCTTTGTCACTGGTCAGCGTAATCAGCATGAGGATATTCGGGAGTGACTTTTGGGTAGTGACACCCAGCCGCTTCACTTCTTCAGGTAGTTTTGCCGTGGCTGCGGATACCCGGTTTTGGGTAAAAACCGTGTTCATGTCCGGATCTGTGCCCACCTCAAAGGATACATCAATGGCCATCGTGCCATCATTGGTGTTGGTCGACTTCATGTAAATCATGTTGTCTACACCGTTGATCTGTTGCTCGAGAGGAGCGGCCACCGAGTTCTCAATATTCAAAGAACTGGCGCCTGTGTAGTTCGCACGCACCTGCACAATCGGAGGTGTGATGTTAGGATATTGCTCGATAGGCAGGCCCAAGATGGATACGCCCCCAATGATGACCGTTGTAATGGCAATAACGATCGCGACAATGGGTCTGCGAACGAAAAAATGGTGCTTCGATTCGCTCATTACTCAGGCACCTTTGATTCAAACACCGTCATCTGAGGATCGATCACCTGCCCGGATCTCACCTTGAGCAGACCCTCCAGCAAAATTTGCTCCCCGTTGCTTAGTCCTTGTCGCACGACGTAGTAGTCTCGATAGGCATCTCCCAGCTCGATCGGTCGCTCCTGCACTTTGCTACTATCACCCAGGACAAAAACGCTGAACTGTCCCTGAAACTCTCGCACGGCCCTTTGAGGAACAATGATCGTATTTGGTCTAGGAGGGGCCGTGATGCGGACCTTGGCAAACTGTCCGGGCTTTACAATCCCTCTGGGGTTTGGGAATATCGTCTGGATCAGAATGGCACCGGTCGTTGGGTCCACCTCCCGATTGATGAACCTGAACTTACCTTCGTAGTCGAATACCGAATTGTCCGAGAGCACCAGTTGGATCTTTGGCTGAGGCAGTTCCCGTGAGTCAGATTGTTGATTTTCAATGATGGCCTGACGGGCCAGTTGGAGGTAATCATTCTCCGTCAGAAAAAACTCAACCTTTAGTGAGTCGGTCTTGGATACCGTGTTGAGAATCACGGGATTGGGAGACTGGCCCACATACTCCCCTGTTTGTGCGAGTGACTTGCCAATGACTCCTGTGATTGGCGAGGCTATTCGCGTATATCCGAGGTTGATTTGCGATAGGCGCAAGCTCGCTTCCGAGGCGTCAACACTCGCCTTGGCCGCGTCCAAAGCGGCGACTGCTCCGTCTAGCTCCGCCTGGCTCACCGCCCGGATCTCAGCAAGCGGCTTCACCCGATCATAGTCACTTTGGGCTTTCGCCAAGTTAGTATTGGCTTGGGCCAATCCACTTCGCTGCT
>JBCCXG010000349.1:0-6795 GCA_039191945.1 Bacteroidota bacterium | reverse complement strand
TCCCTACCAGCTTCAACTTCCTGTGATGTCGAGGTCGTCGATACCTGGAACATGCGCGTGATCGATCAAATGACCGTCGATAGTGAGAAGCTTTCATTCACCACCACGATTCCTTACACGGCGTTGCGAATTGTGCCATCGAGGGATTAGGGATACATTTCATTGACCCATTCCGACAAATGACGGATATAAAAAAAGCCGACCCCCTTTGGGACCGGCTGTATTATGTCAATGTAGGTTAATACCTTATCAAGAAACGGTCTTGACCGTCTTGATGATCCTGGCGGCCACTTTGTACGGGTCAGCGTTGGATGCAGGACGTCGATCTTCGAGATACCCACTCCATCCATGGTTGGCCGTGTACACGGGGATTCGGATAGAAGCTCCTCGGTCGGATACGCCGTAGGAGAAATCCGTAATCGCGGCTGTCTCGTGATCACCGGTAAGTCGCTGATCATTGTAGGCACCATATACGGCGATGTGCTCATCCACCACAGGCCGGAAAGCCTCACAAACCTCTTCAATCTTCGCTTTCGATCCAGCCGTGCGAAGCAATGTGTTAGAGAAATTGGCGTGCATACCGGATCCATTCCAATCGAGTTCTCCAAGGGGTTTTGGGTGCCAGTTGATCCACAGACCGTACTTTTCTGTGATTCGCTCCAACATGTAGCGCGCAACCCAAATCTGATCACCAGCTGACTTGGCGCCCTTGGCGAATATTTGAAATTCCCACTGGCCCATGGCAACCTCACCATTGGTTCCTTCTACATTCAATCCCGCATCGAGGCAAAGCTCAAGGTGCTCGTCTTTTAGATCTCTTCCTACAGCATTCTGTCCTCCGACACCACAGTAGAAAGGACCCTGGGGTCCAGGATAACCTCCCGCAGGAAACCCGTAAGGCTTGTCAGTTTCAAGGTCCCAGAAGAAGTACTCTTGCTCGAAGCCAAACCAGAAATCGTCATCTTCATCATCAATGGTGGCACGACCATTGGATTCGTGAGGAGTACCATCTGCATTCAATACTTCAGTCATCACCAGGAAACCATTTTCGATGGCCGGATCAGGACAAATGAAGACAGGCTTCAAGAGACAGTCAGATGAGCCACCTTCCGCTTGCTGCGTAGAACTACCGTCAAACGACCACTCGGGCGCGTCTTCCAGCTTGCCGCTGAAATCTGCAATGATCTTGGTTTTACTTCGGAGACTCTGTGTGGGCTTGTATCCATCGAGCCACAGATACTCGAGCTTGCATTTCGCCATAGTTTTTCAAATTACGGTTTGAGAAGAGCGGCAAAACTAAGTCAAAATTGAAAAAACGTGATTATCAAGCGCGAGAATCATCCTACCCGCAAATGATTGCTCAAACTTTTGCAAAAGTGGTAATATTGATCCTTCGAAATGGCCCTCAATTGCACTTTCAGCAATGAGGTTGTGGCTTTATTGGAATTCCGTTGATCTACATTCGGATCCTATGCTCAAATTCTCATCAATTCATTGTTTCGTCGAAGATTAACTCGCTGAAAGTCACACTTATCGAGGTGTATTGGGGGCACCTTCCTTCCGGAAAACCCTACGAAAACTGGTCCAAAGCCGAGAAAGTCTGGGTGGCTCAGCAAGGACCGATGACACCTGTTGCTTCACCGGCTCACGCAGTGAGCTTTCCTCAATGTATCGGCGACCGGCGCTAAGGATCTGTTCGGCCCCTGCGGGTCGAAGGCGACAAGCACTACCCACGATTCCGATAAGCATTTTTACATCGTCGTAGTATTCGTCTGATATTCGGTTCAAAGCAGATAGTCGGATAAAGTACTTGACCCAACAGGGTACGGGAGCGAAGTGGAGAATGTACCGATTGACTGCCTCCTGACCTCTCGTCATCGGCGGGAACGTGTCAAAGTAGATGGGATTATGCTGATCAAGGGCATAGTTGCGCGTCGTCGGGTGAAAGCCCACATGCAGATCCTGCTCATGCTTGGTGATGATAAAATCAATCGCCGCCTGCAGCAAGCGCTGGGTAAGGGAGATAAAGGTATCGATATCCGTGGCCTGCTCAAGCTGATACCTGATCATCGCTTCCGAACCCAAGCGTTTTTGGACGATGATCGGTGTAAAAGACTTGCGACGACTTACGACATGCAAATGGGTGGGAGGGACACTGACGCCGAGTGAATCCAGTGCCTGGAGATAGGCTTGGTGATCTTCCTGTAAGTCGATCAGGAGTTTTGAATTGGACGATGATCTGTAGACTTTGATGACATTTCCCGACAGGGGACCCTCCTCAATGGCCACAGGTTTGGAGAAGAATCCCAGCTGCGACAAGGGCTCGCGGTTCGATTGACCCACGAGCAGTCTCTCAAGTTCGTTTTGTACTTTGGGCTCCAAGTCTTTGCGTGAAAGAGCCACAAGCTAATAACAAATTCAGGAGTTGACAGGGAAGTCGCTTTGCTGGAATAACATAAGTTTGATGATAAGCACCATCTCCTACCTATGAACCGAAGAACCTTCATCAATCACTCCACGGCCATTGGGCTCCTGAGCCACGGTGCACTATACGGTGCCTGCTTCGGACAATCGGAGTCGAGGTACCCCATAGGGTTGATTATGAATACGGTGAAAAAGGAAATGGCGGCCGATTACAAAGGCACATTGAAGGCCTTGAGGGAAATGGGATACGAGTACCTGGAAGGGGGCCATTTTGGGGGTTCGAAAAAGAAGTACCGTCGGTATTGCAAGGACCTTGGCTTTCGCAACGTTTGTGGTGGATCATCCATGGGCGCGCTGATGGACCGCTACGATGAATTTATGGAAACGGCTGATGCCCTTGAGTATGAATTCTTGATTTGCTACTATCCCTGGCTTCACGGGAATGACGAGATCGATGTCGAGGCCAGCTATGTCGCGGCAGAAAACCTCAATGCGTTAGGAAAGAAAACCAAGGAATCGGGTTTTCGGTTGGCGTGGCACCCTCATAATTGGGAGTATCTACCGGATGACAATGGCCAGACACCCCTTGGTGTGATCATGGAAAACACCGATCCGGAGTACGTAGCATTGGAGATGGACCTCTACTGGGCCGTGAAAGCCGGAGCGGATCCTATCAAAATCATGGAAACCTATCCCGGCCGAACGGAGCTCTTTCACGTCAAGGACCTCAGTGGCGTTGACCAGTCCATAGCGTGCGTAGGAGAGGGTACGATCGATTTTCCAGCAATTCTGGATTTTGCGCGAGAGCAAGAGATCAAGTATTGGATCGTGGAAAATGAGACAGAGGCTTCTGATTTGGCGTGTGCAAGGGTTTCAGCGCAACACCTCAAAAACATCATTTAGAAAAAGAACATGAGCAACGACAGTAGAAGAGCCTTCATTAGGAAAACCGGTATCGGAGCAGCGGGCTTGGCATTAGCGGGGCCAGCTTTCTCCAACCATCGACGGGTTGCCCCATCCGACACGCTCAATGTGGGTCTCATCGGTTGCCGAAGCATGGGCTTTGGTAATCTTCGGAATCAATTGTCATTTGACGATGCACGCTGCATTGCTTTGTGCGATGTCGACCAAAACGTGTTGGACAAGCGGACTGCCGATGTGGTCAATGACTTCGGGGACCGGCCTAAGCAGTACAAGGACTTTCGAAAGATGCTGGAAAACAAAGACCTAGACGCCGTGGTCATTGGTACCCCTGACCATTGGCACTGTCTCCCCTACGTCTACGCCTGTCAGGAGGGAAAAGCCGTCTACGTAGAAAAGCCGATGGCCAACTCGATCGAGGAGTGCAACCTCATGGTTCGGGCTGCTGATCGCTATCAGACCGTCGTGCAGGTGGGTCAGCAGCAGCGCAGTGGTGAGCACTGGCAGCAGATCATGCGAAAGATCCATTCCGGCGAATTGGGTAAGCTACGCAAGGTCGAGATCTGGGCGAATTTCAATTATGGCGTAGGCCGTAAAATGCTACCCGATGAGCCGGTGCCTGATGGGGTGGATTACGACTTTTGGCAAGGTCCGGCACCGGCACGAAGCACCTTCAATCCCACTCGATTTCATGGTAGCTGGCGGATGTTTTGGGACTATGGAGGAGGCTTGATGACAGACTGGGGAGTGCACTTGATTGACATGGCGCTTTGGGCGGGTGAGGTCACCAGTGCTCCAAACGCTGTCATGGCATTTGGTAAGAACCTCTCCTACGAAGATCATAATCATGAGACCTACGATACGATGTCGGTCATTTGGCCGCAGGAGGATTACCTGATTTCTTGGGAACATACTGCAGGCACGCAAAACGGTCCCGACGACATGCTGTATGGTCTTCGCTTCATATGTGATGACGCCACGATTGTCGCGAATCGCAACGGCTTCCAACTGGTCCCCGAGTGGGACAATGAGAAACAGACACATACGATGGAACCCTTGAAAATGGAGGTCGAAGGTGAGAACCATCGCGTGCATGCCCGGGACTTCCTGGATTGCGTCAAAAGTGGCAGTCGGGATACAGCTTGCCCCCCAGCCATAGGCCGTCAGGTGGCATTGTACGCCCATATGGCGAATATTGCCGTCAGGTCTGGGGAAGGCAGATTGGTGTGGGACGAATCAAAAAATCGATTTAGTGACGGCAAATCGGCCAACGCGTTCATTGAGCCAGCATACAGAAAGCCTTGGGAGTTGCCTAAGTTATAGTTCTAAGGACTGAGGAAGGTCGTACCCTACGCTGCAGGATGGTGAAGTGTAAGACTTACAGTTATTTTAAAGAGATTCTTCATACGTATTCACTTACAAGGCACTTCAGAGCTGATCTGGAGTGTCTTTTTTCATGGATACAGACCACGTGTCATGGTTTTTATGGACCTCAGCTCATCTGATACTGCAGGACGGAAGCGGACCCAAAGACTGATAGTTTGGCGCATTCATTTAACTTCCACTTATGCTGAAAATCCGAAGTCTTTCCCGGCTGCTGCTGTTGTTGTTGGGTGCCGTTTGTTTCGATTGTAGTTCGCCCTCCGGCGAGTCACAAGAAAGCGATATCCGACTGCCCAATATTGTATTTCTCGTCGCGGAAGATATAAGTCCCGCCTTGGGCTGCTACGGGGATGTCATGGCCATTACTCCGAACATCGACCGACTGGCCGCTAATGGGGCGCTGTTTAACAAGGCCTACGCCACAGCTCCCATTTGTGCACCGTCGAGGTCTACGTTGATGACCGGATTGTATGCCACCTCTTTAGGTACGCAACACCTCCGCAGTGAGACGCCCTTCTCCGAATCACTAAAGACTGTACCCGAGTACTTGGCCGATGCCGGATATTTCACCTCTAATCGCAATAAGTCCGACTACAATTTTGATCATGACAATCGATGGGAGCACTGGTCTGGGAGCCTCGCACCGTGGAGAAATCGCACAGACGATCGCCCCTTTTATAGCTTCATCAACGTTGGGCCCTCTCACGAGGGGAGTGTAAATAGCGCCCGATATGAAGAGAATCGTCAGCAGCTCGTCGATCTCGGCCTACAGCCCACGGATCCAGCTACCGTAAAAGTCCCACCTTACTATCCGGATACCGATGCGACGCGTGCCGTCTGGGCGAGGTACTATGATGTGTTGCAGCTGCTGGACCGGAATGTAGGCCAGGTGATGGACTCACTGCAGGCAGACGGTTTGATGGACGAAACCATTGTCTTCTTTTTTGGAGATCACGGCTTTGGGATGCCTCGATATAAACGGTGGTTGTACAATACGGGTCTTCAAGTACCTCTCATCGTACAATTTCCTGATCAGTACCAGGAGCTCATCCCTGTCGAGAAGGGCCAGACTACGGATCGTATCGTAAGCTTTGTGGATTTTCCCGCCACAGTGCTCAACTTGGCTTCGGCCGAGATCCCAGCAACCATGCAGGGAATTCCCTTTCTCGGGGAAGCGATCCCTCCGGCAAGAACTTATGCGTATGGTGCGCGCGATCGGGCGGACGATATGTTTGAAATGTCCCGCTCGGTGACCGACGGGCGGTACATCTACATTCGCCACTACATGCCTCATCTTCCGTACATCCAGTCTGGACATATCAATGGCGATCAAAAGGCGGCCTATCGCGCTTTGCGTGAGGCGAGGATGGAAGGACTCAACAACGCCGAGCAGGAGAAGATGTGGTTGCCCAAGCCTGCCGAAGAGTTGTACGACCTCGAGGCTGATCCTGAGGAATTGAATAACCTCGCCATGCACCAGGGCTTTCAGGACCTTAAGGTACAGATGCATAACGAACTGAATGCCTGGATGATACAATCCCGGGATCTAGGCCTACTTCCAGAGGCGGAGTACATGAGGCGCTCAGTGGGATCGTCACCTTACGATTACGCATCCGAGGGAAATGAATTTAAGGTCAGGGACATACTGGCTGCTGCCGAAAAAGTGGGGCTGGCCGATGAACGTGAAATCGTGGACCTGCTGGAGAGCCAAGACAGTGGAGTCAGGTACTGGGCCGTACTCGCCTTACAGCAGGCAGATGGCTTGACGGGCGATGCGCTCAATGCGCTGACTCGACGACTGTCGGACCCTAGTCCCAGTGTGCAGATTGCCGCGGCGGAGCTGGTCCTGCATCTGACGACATCAGAAGATGCCCTTAACACGCTCGCCGAGCTGGTGCAAAGTGAGGAACCTACGGTGGCTTTGCAAGCAGCACGGAGTATCCAATTGATTGGGGACAAAGCCACCCTAGGCTCCTCGCTTTGCACCAGCTCGGCGAGCGTGGTTAGGGCATCTTCTGATGCCGTCAGATGCAGGACCAGCTCCGCCGCCGCAATCTGCACACTGGG
>JBCCXG010000348.1:0-6798 GCA_039191945.1 Bacteroidota bacterium | reverse complement strand
CGTACCATGTGCTCAGGGATACCATGCTTTTGTTTGATGTAATCGTCGAGTTTCGCCACGATAATCGCTTTAGTCTCGCTGTGCGTCAAGATGGTATGGATCGTGTCGCGATCCAGCGTGGGGTAAATCGGCACAGAGACAAAGCCTCCCATCATAATGGCCAAATCCGCCATGAACCAGTGGGCGCAGTTCTTAGAAAGGATAGCCACATGGTCACCCGGCTTTAGTCCTGATTGCTGAAGAGAGGAAGCAACAGCAGCAGCCTGGTCATGGACGTCTTGACGGGTGTACTCCAGGAATACACGATTGATGGGCTGCCTTAGGAAGACGAAGTTTGGATCCTGGGAGCGCCAATGCTCAAAGGCTTCAAGAGGGGTTTGGGGCTGGGTCATGATATTTGGGGTTGAACCGCTGAGATCAAGCTATCAATTTTTGCTAACCAAAAGGCCATTTGCAGACTGAGATTTTCTCAGTTCCCACGCTACTCAGGGCGATACAGATTACTTCAAGCCTTGCACGGTCAACTGCTTCTTATCCCAATACTCATCTTCGTAGAAAGCAAAGCGCGAAGGTTCATAGGTCCCGACCAGGTCCACATTCGCCTCAAGTGGCACTTTAAGTTCGAGTAGCCAAAACGCCGCATTGACCAATAGCCGTCGGGTGCCTTCCTCCAGAAGATCGACAGAGGCACCGATGGTGCTGGTCACGGCTTTGCCAGGCTTGCCCTCGGGAATTTGATACGTCTTGGTCCAGGTGATGGGCATCATCGGGACATTGAGATCTACCTCAACCGTCTGACCATTTTGGGTAGTTGTTACGGGTAAAGCGGGGCTTTTGTCCGTTGGAGCCATGCCCAATAGCGGGTCTGCTTCATCAAATGTCCCTGCGCGATCCACCACTTGGCCCAGCACAATAGGCTGGCTGTCACCTGGGAGCGGTAGTCTTACTCCGTAGACGTCGGTAGGCCCCCAGATGTCGCCGTGATCAATACCATTGAGCAGTGGATGGTCGGCAGCGCCAGGA
Source organism: Bacteroidota bacterium (assembly GCA_039191945.1). Lineage (GTDB taxonomy): Bacteria > Bacteroidota > Bacteroidia > Cytophagales > Cyclobacteriaceae > JAWPMT01. The sequence goes on along the minus strand of JBCCXG010000348.1, from coordinate 5,775 downwards.
GCTGCCCATCCCCTTGTGCTTTGATGGGCATGATGTCCGTGATGTGAGATCCATTTCTCCCCAAGCACCAGGCGACCGAAACCATCCTGCCATTCATCGCCGCCATCGTAAAAATTCCCGTAATGGGCAAAAGATGAAGACATATCTGTGCCCTCAAACCGAAAAGCATGCGTGGACGTCCTGATGCCGATCACGGGCTTTCCTGCCTTCAGGTAGTCGTCGATGTGCTGCATTTGCTCATCGGGCAACGCCCTAAACCGCGTAAACAAGACCATCAAATCTGCGGATGCCACTAGATCGAGACCGGGGATGTTGTGGACATAGTTGGGATCTACGATACCGGGAGCCGCAGGGTCCTGTGCAAAGAGCACGGTACATCGAAATCCGTGGTGGGTCGAAAGGATCTTAGCCAACTGTGGAAGTGCTTCTTCAGAGCGATATTCCTCATCGCCAGAGATCAATACGATGTGGGGCATGTCCGCCTTCCCCGCATAGGACAACCACAACGCTGGCACCTCGCCAAATTCGTCGTCGGTCGTGGAGCGGTCAGAAGGACTATGCGTACTGCAGCTGATGACAAAGCAAGCCGCGCATAACGAGAAAATAGTGGCCAGGAATGTCCTCATCAATGATCTCATAGGTTCAGCTCGTTCCCTAAGTGGTGAATGGTATTTTGCAGTTTGCCCTTGACCGGATTTCCGTCCTGGTCCTCCAGGTCATAACTGATGGTCATGACATCAACGGGTTTGATGCCTGCGATGTACAGTTTTACGCGTTTACCCTTGGACAATAACCTCACACGTGTCACTTCTAATTCCTTTTTGTTGTAGCGATCCGAACCGTACTTACTGCTTCTTTTGAGCTCCCAGGTATTCACCTCGTACCGATCGGTTTCAAGCGCGGCATCACTTAGCGCTGATGCGAATTCCATTTCGATACCTGTTTCCAATGCATTCAAATGCAAAGGCACAGTGATGGGTTCACCGGTGTATCGCACCCGGTAAAGGCCTCCTCCTCGCATCATCTGGGTGGTGCCCCAGGCTGACATGCCGCAGGCATAGAGATGTCCATCTTGCGGATTGAACCGGCCCCGCATGACTCCCGTGAGGAATTTGATGCCGGGTAAGTCAATCACTCCACCCTGTTTCTGCCCATTCACCTCCTCATGCAGTACCCATTGGATCTTACCGAAGCCGTAAGAAAAGCTCAGTAGACCTCCATCCATGGGCCCCCACTGCTCGGAATCCACCCACGCCAACTCTGAGGGAGAGCGGTCAAATTCCATATCGACCCACACCATCGGTGGCTCCATCGCAGCCCTCGAAGTATCCTGAGGAGGATCGTAGCCCCACATATTACCATAGAACTTGCCCTTGGTATCGATCCAGTTGATGCGATTCATAGGGTTCCAGTAACCTTGCTGATCCGTCACGATGAATCCGCCATCAGGATTAATGCAAACCCCATTGGCCGCACGGAAGCCCGTCGCTACGACTTCGGTGTTTGATCCGTCCCGGCTCACTTTCAATAAGGTGCCATGTTGTGGTATGAGCGCTTCGCGAGCATGGCGGCCGCTCTTTGCGTAATAAAGATTCCCTTCCCGATCCGCTTGTAGCCCCATAGCAAACTCGTGAAAGTGATCAGAGACCTGGTGATCATGATTGAAGCTTTCATAGAAATCAGTCTCCATATCATTATTATAATCACGGAGTAATACTATCTGATCTCTACAAGCGATGAAGATCTTTTCGTCAAGCACTTTGATCCCTAACGGCTGGAACAGGCCTGCGCCAATTTTCCGCCATTGCAAGGTATTCTTCCCCGAAGTGAGTCCGGTAATTAACCAAATGTCTCCATCCGTGCTACAAGCTACCGCTCGATTGGGGTCCGCCATGAAGTCAATACCACTCAGCTTCATTCGACTATTCCAGGGATTGTCAAAGGGAGGTAAGAGCTTATCAATAGCAAAGGGTCCTTCCTCCGTGCCTCGGATGATCTCACTAGTCAGCACCTCTGGGTAGTGCGCCGGCCCACCGTTTGTGAAGCGCTTCAATGCGCCAGGAGCTTGAGCAGACGCAGCCCACTCATCGAGGCGATCCACTTCCCCATCGGTGATATAGATCCTAACCAGTGCCGAAGCCCTCGCGTTCACCGTCATGACATGGAATCCATTTTCTTCAGACAGCACAGCACCCTCCCCGATCATGGCCACTTCACTGGATGAAGGCGCGATTCGCATCTTCAAGGGTTGGCTCGAAGGCCCAACTTCAAGGGTCCGGGTGAAAGCTGTATGGTGGGCCTGCCCAATAAGCTCCCGACCTAGCTCCTCCAGTACCTCCGCGTCGCCCACGGTGTACGAAATGATGATGCGATCTTCGCTATGGTAGAGCCCCTTGTAGTCTGCCCATTCTTTCGGGAGAGGTCCAAAGGCCCGACCATCTCTGGCCCTGAATCGGGGATCTTCGAAGGAACCCGTCTGAGGATTGGCCCAACCTGGCCCGACCGGCGTCTCGAAGTGGAGCTTACCTACGGTGCGGGGATAGGTTTCGTGCTTGTCATTGAGCAGTATGGCATTCCAGTCGATGAAGCCCTCCCCTGTCCATCCCCCAGCGACTCGCATCAGGTCATGGTCAAAAATCATCCAGGTATTGCCCTTGGACACGCCCCCTTCCCCTTCATCGAGTCGGACTGCAATACCCTTATAAGCAAAATTGTTTGCCAGATAATTCTCATCCTCATACGGCACGGGTCTGGGGGAATGGTACCTCTCTGGCCCTGAGGCGGAATCGACTAGTTCATACGTATTGATGAAGAAATTGCCATAGTCCATGTCCGACCACGGATGGTAAGCTTGCGTAGCCGGACCCTTTTCACTGCCTTGGGGCAAACCTCTTAGGTAACCGGGCGTTGCATTGACATAGGCCTCGTCATTCATCTTCTTGAGGAATGCTTCCTGCAGATAAAGCACGACATCATACTTCTCCTGGGGCGTCAGCGTCAATTGAGGCGGCATGGCGCCATAACCTCGGGTCAAGGTCAGGTACATCGAATATGGATCACTCCCAGCCTTGAAGGGGTTGGCCCAAAACTTCCTTGACTGCGGAATGGAACCGTCAACCTCAGGTGTACCGTGGCAATTGATGCAATTGGCATTGTAAATCCGCTGACCTCGAACGAAAGCCTTCCGATCCCATGACTTGATGATTCCCGCGTGGTCGATATCGAGCTCTTCTGGGGGCAGATCCGCTGTACTCAATAGGTATGGAACCTCGGAACGGTCAATGACTTTCGGCTCGTCAGATTGGCGACGTGCCGTCATACGGTACTGCTCATCTTTGGTCTTCAGCGTTCCGGAAAATTGGTCATCTTGGAAGGCACCCGTGAAGGTGAACCAGTCGTAGGCCCCGGAGATTTCGTTGTCCTGCACTTTTACCTCCGTTAATTCCATCGTGGCCCAATCGTAGGAATTCAATGTAACGGACGTCATGGCTGGACTGCGCTTCACCTGCATGACCCCTGTCCGGGTGTTGTCACCGAAGTCTATTTCAAAATCCCAGTTCGTTTCATTCGTCCTGGAACTGCAACTGGTCACGATGACAAGGAGCAGGGCTATTCGGAAGGTACTCCTGCAAGGATCTCTTCTCGTCAATACGTGGGACGAATGGAACAGGTGTAGCATATTGGAATGGGCTCAGCCACGGACTTGATCCAAGATAATCCATTTTCGCTGATCCGTGCCTATACTCATCGCAAGCCTTACGACGACCCCTCAATCGCAATTTCTTTTGGTTTTAGGAAACATATTTTGAATGCATTAGTTTTGGTTTTAGGAATTAAATGAACAACGAATGAAGTTGGGAGCATTTGAAGAAATCGTACTGTTGGCGATTGGGACACTGGGCGATGATGCTTACGGCGTCACCATTAAGGAGACACTTCGAAAGAAGACTGGCAATAACCCGAGTATTGGTGCCTTGCATTCGGCGCTCTATCGGCTCGAAGACAAGGGCTATGTCACCACTAGAGAAGGAGGTGCCACCTCAGAGCGAGGCGGCAGAAGAAAGAAATACTACCAACTGACCGCTTTTGGGACCAAGGCGCTGATCGAGGCTGACGAGTTGCGGATGTCTTTCCTTCAGGAAATACCCGGGATCAAACTGAACCGCGGCTGATGGAAACGCCCACTCCCCCGCCCCGCTGGCCGGAAAAGCTCTTGAACCGATGCTGCCCGGAAGCGATTCGCGAGTTTCTGCTCGGCGACTTGTACGAGCTCTACGAACTCAGAATAGACCGGCTGGGTAAAGCTAGGGCCAACCTATGGCTTGTGCTGGATACGTTTAGTGCCCTCCGCCCTTTTGGATTCCAAAATCATTACAAAAACTCAAATCATTTGACCATGCTGGTTCACCACCTAAAAATCGCATTTCGACACTTCAATCGACATCGGGCGTATACATTGATCAATGCGCTGGGCTTGGCTGTTAGCCTGGCTTGCTGTTTGCTGATCGGCGTCTATCTCAAGCACGAATTGAGCTACGACAGGCATCACCAAAACGCCGAGCGGATCTATCGACTGACCCGGGAGTTTCTAAATGCCGATGGTTCCACAAGTATTCACATTGCGAGTCTTGCCCCCCCTTTTGTCCCTTATATGCGGGAAGACTTCCCGGAAATGGAAGCCATTACACGGTTCTCTTCTTTTGACAATACCTTCTACATCGAGGGCAAGCACTATGTGCAATACAATATTGCGGCAGCCGATGACAGCTTCTTCAAGGTATTCCCGTTAGCGTTTGTCAGTGGTGATCCAACGACTGCCCTGAGCCAGCCCAAGTCAATGGTCTTGACTGAGGAGGCCGCCATGAAGTATTACCGGACGACCGAGGTCGTGGGCAAGACCTTCCCTTTTTCATCAGAAAATACCTACATAGTCACCGGTGTGATCAAAGAGATGCCGGAGAACTCACATTTCCGACTGGAGATGATCGTCGACTTTTCATGGGTAGAAGCGCGATACAATTCCAATGAAACCATGATGCGAGCCTGGCATGCCAATGACCTTTCAACCTATTTTCTTCTGAAGAAAGACGCGTCTGTAGCAGCGATTGAGCAGCGGTTTCCGAAGTTCTTTATCGATCATATGGGTCCAGACGTCAATCGATGGACCGCATTGCATACCCAAAAGCTCACGGACATTCACTTGCATTCTAATCTGGACGACGAGAAGGGTCAAAACGGCAGTATTGCCCACATCTACACGTTCTCGATTGCCGGCCTATTGATCTTAGTCATCTCGATCATTAACTATGTCAACCTCACCACCGCAATGTCCATCAAGCGAGCCAAGGAAGTGGGGGTACGCAAGGTCTTGGGTGCTGGTCGACCTCTTCTCATCAATCAATTCATGATAGAGTCAGTCGTTTTGGTCTCCATCGCGCTCCTCGCAGCATTTGTCCTGGCCTTCCTGGCGCTGCCCTACCTACGGGGACTGACCGGTTCGTCCTACGCGTTTGGGTGGATCGAAGTACTGCAAGCCCTGGGAGCGGTCAGCGCCGTTGGCACCGTCATCGGTCTGTTGGCCGGAGGCTATCCGGCCTTTTTCATTTCTAACTTTCAGCCGCTGTCGGCTTTGAAATCGTCGCTCTCAACCGGATCTAAAGGATCCCGATTCCGCCGGGTGCTGGTGATCGTACAGTTTGCTATTTCATCAATTCTTATCCTCTCCACCGCGCTGGTCTTTCAACAACTCGAATACATCAAAGGCAAGAATTTGGG
>JBCCXG010000347.1:0-6828 GCA_039191945.1 Bacteroidota bacterium | reverse complement strand
TTCTGCCCGATCCGGGGCCACGGAACTGGTCCGCCCGTGGCTTGGTCTTGCCGGCCAGTCTGTCAGCGGTGAACTGGCCTCGGCCATGGGCCTTTCGACTTCTCAGGGGAGTTAAAGAAGAGCGAAAAGACGAGCCGAAGAAGGGGTTTCGACCAGGCCGGAGCTTCCCTCGCAATGTTTGTGTTGACAGCTCCCGGGCATAAGGCGTGCACATGGACTGGCTGATCTTCACGTTGGGAGAGTCGCTCGTGAAGAGCCATGGCAAAGGTCGTGAGCATCAGTTTGTAATCTCCGTAGCGGGCGACTGCGGCTTTCATGGTGAAGGGTTCGTATTTGCCGAAGTTGTCAAAATTGATATCTCGCCCCGATCGATGGGACTCCGAGGATACAAAGATGATTCTTGGTGGAGTATCGGACTCGTGATTGAGGAGTTGCTTGTTCAAGAGTCCATTAACTAGGATATGCTTGCTCAAGTAGTTGACCATAAACATTTGCTCCAGGCCTTGGGGAGTCTCCCTACTCATCGCGGGAACGACGGCGGCATTGCAGATCACGACATCAAACTTCAACTTCTTGGATTCGATCATAACCAACAACTTTTCAATAGATGCCAAGTCACTCAGGTCTACTTCTAGCATCTCGACCAGGCTAGAACCTGTCAACTTCTTGATGGCATTGCCTGCTCCGGGTATACCGCTCCGACATGCCATGATGACCTGCGCCCCACGGGAAGCCAACTGGGTCGCGACGGCAAACCCGAGACCGGAATTAGCCCCTGTCACGAGGCATGTCTTGCCATCCATGGAGAGGGAATCCTCCAGAGCGCCTATTCGTTGTTGTTTCCTGAAAACGTCTCGAATGCCGGCAAGAGTGGCTGTAACTGGGTTTTGGGATTTCTTTTTAGTCATTTCTCGCTTTACAGATTAAATCGGGACACGTAGTTTGCGAATACCGGACGTTGCATGATGTCTTCATCGGTGAAGTCTCCCAAGACGTATTGGTGTTTGCCAAATCGATGTTGGCGGTGGATTCGGAGGAAGGCATCGATCCTTTCTTCATGATTTTCGTCCAGGTCTAAGCCAAGGAAATCGTAAACGCTGTGCATAGTAGCCATTGGGTTTGAGACAAAGGCCCGGTAGTCCACATCGAGAAATTGACGCGAATGGGATTCTCTAAACCGCATAGACTGATCCAATAGGCGCTCCATCTTATTGATCCAGAGGCTGCCGACCTCTTTAGGGTCGTTGTGACCCGAAAAAATCACTCTGCCGTGATAGATCATACTACATAGTGATGGGACGATTTCTCGCGGATGCCGATGCGTCTGGATATATTTTGTGCCCGGAAAGACCTCTTCTGCTGTCTCCAGCCACTCCAAATGATGGGGACTTTTGAGGATCCATTGGCGCTTCGCGGTTGGCCACTGCATCAGCTTTAGTAGGTCTCTCATGAATTGATAGGCTGGCAGCTGTGATTGATCTTGCAACCATGATGAAAAAGAAGGCACGTGCATGGTAGCTTCAGCAACAGTACTTCGCATCGATATGTCCAGTAGCAGCACGTCTTCCTCGGGAGCGAGATGTTCTACCGGATGGATGGCGAAAAAGTCCGGCGCGAGGTACTTCAGTCCCTTCTCGCTGGTTCGCGCTTCTCGAATCCTTGACTGAGGATCTTTGCGGGTGTAAGGGGCAGGATTAAGCGCCTCCCAGGACTTGACAGCCCTTAATCTTGGATCCAAATCGAGCAAACGATGCATCAAGGTAGTCCCCGTTCGTTGCATCCCAGCTACGAGTACCGGTGGTGCGATTTTTTCTTCCAGTATTTCCGGATGTCGTTTCCACCAGTCAACGGCCCGAAGGCGGTTATTTAGCAGGTTCACGAGACGACGTTGAGCAACGAAATGACCAAAGGCATGGAGCTTTGCTTCGCTATTGATCGCTGTCACCAGTTGTTCTAACGGTTCTAGAAAGTCTTCAGGGCCAAAATCACGCAATCTTGACTGCTTTTGGGCACGACTCATTAGCTCCTCAGCATGAATCGGTCGATAAGGGCTCACCTTCCCTACGGCATTGTAAATTCGTATCGGCAATGGTAAGGGACGTAAACGGGTGGAGCTGACCGTACGGAGTGCCATGACCTAGTGGAGGGAATTAAAGGAAACCACTTGGGTAGATGGCGTCGGCCAGTCTTGGGCTTTGACCCACCTGAGACACATCGTGCCCTGCTCATGGTGTGCAGTGTCGATCCAGTTGGGAAGGCCGGGATCTTGATGAGCAACCACCAACCGGACCGTGCCGTCGGTGTGGGTGCGGGCGGAGTGCTTATTGAGTGTGACCTGGTGGTATCGATAGTCCAGCGATTCCATCCAATAGTTGTTGAGCTGGAAGTTCCAATAAGGACAGTCCGGTGGGTTGAAGTCAATCAGGAGCGCCTCGTCCTGGCCCAACTGCCAGTAACTGTGGTAGTAGGCTATATTCTCATCCCCGCCTGCCGCGGTCGATGTGGCGGGGTCAAACAGAGGCAATTGGTTGGGATGGGCTTTGAAACCCTTGGACCATCGTGCGAAAAACATCGCCGCCCCAGCCACAAAGGCGCTTGCGGAGGACAAACCCTTATCCACAAGCTCCGGGGTCAATGGATCCGGCCGATCGTTGCCACCCAGGCACTCGATGTGGATGTCGGCCAGCTCCTCCGTTTCCTTATCCAAAAAAGTCTGACGTACAATGAGCAAACTCGAGTCCGCCGCGGTGGGAAGCCAGTTTTTGCCTTTTTGTTTTGTGCTCAATATGATCTCGAATGAGCCATCCGACTGCACTTTGAGATCTGAGGCTTCCAGCGCCCCAGAGAGCTGCATGCCCCCTTCCTTTCCGTAGTCTCCCCGTTGTGTAGCAAAACCCAGGTAGTGTGCGGTCTTACGGTTTCCGAAGATTCGGTACTCATACTGGCCGTCGATCTTACAGTTCATGTAGAAATTGTCAGGATTATCCGCTCCCAACTTGACCGTTTCATGCACCATCCGTCTAAGCACAGGAAACTTTGGATCAGCATACTCCACAAATGCCTCGAGCCCCGCTCTGGCAAGCCTCGACAAATATCGATAACCTTCGGCTTGATTGAAGGGATCTTGTGGTGCGCCTCCGTACACCATCGCGCCGCCTGCGGCCTTCAGTGAATCGCAAAACTCTTCCCAGGCTCGTCCTGAGGCTATGCGTTGGGCGTGGATATCAGACTCGGTCAGACCACGTGACGATAGCCACCACAACCGGATTCTGCGATACAGGTCAAGTAGTTTGAAGATCAGTCGCTTCAGCATTGGGCTTAGGTCTTGAATACGAAAGTAAATATAGGGGGAAGTCGCTACGCCGAAGGCAAGATTTGTTTTGGTCAGCCAACGAGAGGATGGACATAAAAAAAGCCTTCAGGATGAAGGCTTCTTACACTTGGTAAAACTAAGCGCAGATTAGGTTAGGTTGGAGAAAGGGCAAAGTAGTTATTCATCGATTAAAGGTTTCCAACCGCGTGCTCAGAGCCGCTGAACTTACTCCTGTCCTGCCGCAGCAAGGTGGGGATTTGAAATGTTCATTGCTTGCTCTGTAGCTTTTTTGATGTTTTTATTAATGAATGCGATAAGGCTTTCGGTCGTGTTGAATTTTTCGACTTCCTCCCATTGGCCTTCCCGTAGTTCAAATACAAATGAAAGGGACTCAGTATAGGCTCCAGGCTCGTGCGCACCGACGATGAGGAATTTGCCTAAGGACTGTAGTGAGGATCCAAACCCAGTCACCTTCTTGAACTTTTTCGGAAACAACTTCCCTGCCTCTTGCCAGTAACCGTTGGCATCTCGTCGAAAAACGTACACCGCACCTCCATTTCGGATCATTTCATCATCGGAGGGTGTGCCGACAAATGCCTCTTGGTCCCGCAATGTCACTGCGTACCCAAACTCATCTCTGGCCTGGCCGGCAGAGGGTTCCAAGACAAACTCCTCTTCCCAAAGATCCCCGTTGTTGCGATAGACGAAGGATGCCCCGGTCCTGAGTTTACCACCACCGGGGGCTCCGATCACCACCAAGTCGTCGTGCAGCGCCGCTGAGAATCCAAAGTACGACATTGCCCTAGAGGTTTTTGGTTCTAACACTTGTATTTTTCGGTCTCCCAGTTGGGAATAGGTAATGTAGACTTGACCTTTCTGCTCCTCACCGGCTGTTGGATTACCTGTGATATGTTTAGCGATTGAAGGGAATACATGAGCGAGCGCACCTCCTTTTCCTTTTAAGTTAGGAAGACTAGTAATGCTCGCGGTGAATTCCACCGCTTGAGCTGTGCTGCCAAAAACAATGGCTACGAGGAAGGCACCTAATAAGAAAACTCGGCGATGTATTTTCGACATATTCATTCAAGTACAATAGACAACTCTATCTCAGGGCCAAGGAGTCGCTATTTTCACTGCTGGTACCCGTTCACTGATGTTTCCACTGCGCCACATTACCAAGAGAATTGATAAATAACGCTTCGGTTATGCTTCGAAGGTAGAGATAACTTTTGTCAATACCAATGAATGGATAGGAATTTTTAGTGAGTGAATAGGAATATGCGGAGTTGAGCTGGCGTAACGCCGTCCAGCCCTGGAGCGTGGGACGAATTATGTAGCAAATGGACCTTGGTAGCTTTCCCACATACCTCTGGTGTACTATCGCTCGTTTTCTTCGAAGTCATTTTCCGTAGATCCGATGATCGCCTCTGTATCTACTTGAAGTAAGTCACTGGGGGACACCATGTCTTTTCCTTTAGGTTCTGGATGTTGCTCTTTCCACTTTTTCATGAACCGCTCAAGCGCCGGAACTGATTCAAAATAGTAGCTCTCTTCCCAAACGCCCTCGATCTTCTGATAAGCGAAGGCTACATCTCGACGGTCTTTCCTATGCTCTGCACCAACAATAATAAGGTTGTCATAGGTTTCAATATACTTCCCAAAGTACATGACACTCTTCATCCGCTCAGGCTGCAGCTTATGGAAATAGTTCCAATGACCGTTGCCCGCTTGATGATAGACATAGATGGCCCCCAGGTTGCGACGAGCGCCGTCAGCGCTGGGTGCGGCCACGAACGCCAAAGGACCTAACAAGGCTACAGTGTATCCGAAATCGTCTCGGGGTTGGCTCTCTTCTGGAGTGATTTTGTCCATCAATCTCCAGCTGTTTCCCATCTTGGTGAAGAAATAGGCCTCCCCGGTGTGCATCAGTCCACCACCGGGAGCACCCACAATCGCAACACTATCAACCAGATCGGTAGAGTAACCAAAATGAGCATTGGGTCGGAGGGCCATGGGCGATAAGATCGCAAGATCAATATTGATCGAATCCACTTGGTGATGGATATAGGCCCGGCCGTATCCGTGACGATCAAAACTGGGATTACCTGAGATTTGATATCCCTGCGGTCTTTCGTCAGGTAGCTTAGATAGCTGTAGACGTCCGGCGAGGAAGGTTTTTTCTTCGTTAGAAAGCGTAGGTCTCTCCGTGCGCTGTGCCAAGGTCACATGCGAATAGTACATTGTTGCTATTAGCAATAATGCACTGAGTGTAGTGCTCTTCATTGGTCAGTAATGTCTTGTTTATAGCTGCGTGAGGGCCTAATCTCCGGGCTGATTCGAGGAATGCACCCTGCCATTTTCAGCAGAGCTACAGCATTCTATCATGCGTTGCTTTGATGAGCTAGCCATGCAATGTAGTCATTCTATGGCATATATTCGCTACGTGAGCGGGAATATTTGCCTCCTGAGCGGGAATAAATGGAGATGAATCGACAAGCCACCGCCCAGACCCGGTGACAGTAAAGTTCTCTTCGGGCTGCCTTGGGGGCTGATCTTTGCGAATACACCGGCTATTTGATGTGGATTGGATAGTGTTTTACTTGGCCATTGCTATCGACGGTCAGGAGGTACAACCCAGGAGAGAGATGGGCCACCGGTATTTCGACTTGACCTTCTACTGACTTGGCTTTGATATGGTCCACAACTTGCCCTTGAATATTCGTGAGCGTGATGCTTGGATGGGAATGCTTCATACTGGGAAAGACCACGTAAAGCCGATCAACGGATGGGTTGGGGAATACCTTGATATCCAGCTCGTGATTTCTGACAGTAGTGACGACATCCTCGGATTGAGTCCGTCGGTCGAAACAATTACTGAGCCTTAGCTCGGCTACTCCAAAACAAGGACCATTCACGGACCTCAGCTCAAGGTAGGAAAAGTCCAGAAATTGATCCGAAACTCCGAATTCAAGGAAATACTTTGACGGATCTCTGATGGATGGGAAGTACCTGATCGTACGTTGGTCGATGGTGATCACATTGTCGACGATTGCGTATTTTCGAATGAACAACTCCATCGAGCTTTCTTGGGTGATGGTTCCTAAAGGGACATCAATGCTTAATGGCATGCGTATCCGCCGTGGATAGCGCCAAAATCCCTGCCCAGTTTCTGCCTCTCCAAATGAGCCTGCCGTAGTGCCGTCCAAAGGAGTAAGAATCAACTCCTCGTAGCAAGCCCAAGCCTGAGCGGCTTCAAGGGTCTCGTTGAGGTAAGGCTCCTCGTATTCGTTGGGACTGACGAAGCTGGTGGTATTGTCCAAAGATCGAGGAAAGTGTTTATAGTGACCACTACCAAGATTGACGTGTATGGGCCTGCCTTCATCGACGTAAATCTCCCCCGCCGCTAAGCTGCGAATGCGAAATCACTTCGTCGCCCTCGATGGCAAAAAGGAAATTGTTCATACTATCCAAAGTGTACAACGCTCGATCAGCGTCCTTCACAGTGGGCAGATCAC
>JBCCXG010000346.1:0-6832 GCA_039191945.1 Bacteroidota bacterium | reverse complement strand
GGAAAACCTACTATCCTACGGGGTGGACATTGACTACTTCGATGTGATGGGCATGGATATCACACACGGTGACTTCAAAGAGGTCTTGAGATCCTCGGAAAACGGTCGTGTAGTCTCTTTGGTCAATAGCACTTTCGTCAAAAAATTTGGTTGGCAGGACAGCCCCATCAACAAAAAGATCACATTGAGACCAGGCACTGAAAATGAACTGCAGCGCAAGGTTTCGGGCGTCTTTCGTGATTTTCATTTCTATTCTTTGAAGGAAAAAATCACCCCACAGATCATTTCACTGCGACCCGATCCAGGGTTTGTTAACACCAACTTATTGATTCGGTATCACGATGGGGCCAATCTGCAGCAAGCAGTTGCCTCTATCGAAGAAGCTTGGTATCGGGTCCAGCCCAACCTCCCCTTGCAGTATGAGCTGATGGAAGAGTCTGTCCGTAAATTGTATCAGAGGGAGCGGCAGACGGGCTACATCAGTTCATTGTTTTCTTTGCTGGCAATACTGCTTTCGGTCTTTGGACTGGTCGGTTTCATGATCTACATTATCGGTCTCAAGTCCAAAGAGCTCACCATCCGGAAGGTCCTAGGAGCTTCACCATTTCAACTCATCGCGGTCCTCATTCAACAACTGTGGTGGATCATCCTGATTGCCGGAGTAGTGGGCAGCCTACTCAGCTACCATTTGATCCGTACCTGGCTTCAAGAATACGCTTACAAAATAGCCATGCATCCTATCGCGTTCATCTCGGCGCTGATTATCGTCTACCTCATTGTATTGACGATCACAGCTTTGCGCGCTATGCAATGGGCACGCACGAATCCGGTCATCACCCTCAATGAGGAGTAGGATCCTTAGGGTCTGCGGGCCTCGAGGTAATCAGTGGTCCTTTCCGTAATGAGGTCTGCGGCATGGCTAAGGCAATAGTCCACCGACAAGGATGGATTCTTCAGAGCCAGAACGCGTTCAAGTCCTAGCGATCCCTCCTCCTCTTTTCCTAGCTCATTGACACCACAGACGGCGATGGTGCGCACCCTCGCCTGTTTCGTGATTTGAGCCACCCCATGCACAACCTTCCCTTGCAAGGTCTGGCTATCGATTTTGCCTTCGCCCGTGATCACCAGCTCGGTCTGCGGGAGCAATTGATGAAAGTCCGTGGCTTCCAGGATGGTGGCTATACCACCCTTTACTTCACCACCCAACAAGCCGATTGCGCTGACAGCGATCCCGCCCGCTGCGCCACTGCCCAAAGTAGGTGCGATGGCACTCCCGGTCCGCTCGGTAATGAGCTCTGCATAGTGCGACATCCCTGCTTCCAGCTGGTCCAGCTCCTGAGGTGTGGCTCCTTTTTGAGGTCCGTACTTGTGCGTGGCCCCCTCAGGCCCAAGTAGCTTATTCTGGACGTCTGTCACTAACGTGAGCGAAAAAGGTCCCAACGACTGTGGCTCAACAATGGTCGATACGTTTCCTAAGTTTTCCCCGACAGGCGAGAGCTCAATCCCTTTTGCATCCAAAAACTTATACCCCAGCCCGTGGGCCATCCCCATGCCTCCATCGTTGGTAGCACTACCCCCCACAAATAGGTAGATATGCTTGCAGCCGCTATCAATCGCGTGCCGCATCAACTGCCCGGTACCGATTGACGAGGTAGTACTCGCTGACCTCTCTGGGGGGGACAGTAGTTCCAGGCCCGAGGCCAGGGCCATTTCCACATAGGCGCTATCATCTTTCCGGGCATATCGAGCCTGCACAGGCCTGCTCAGTGGATCCACCACGGTTTCGGTCATATAAGTCATGCGCTGTGTTGAGACCAATACCTCGAGAGAGCCCTCGCCACCGTCTGCAAGGGGGATCAAATGCAAGTTGGCATCAGGGTGGACCGCCCTGACACCTCGTGCCACGGCCTGGCAGACGTCATGGGCGGTGAGCGAACCTTTGAATTTGTCGGGAGCGATAATCACATTCATCCTGCAGTGCTCGTCAGTTGTGCTCGGAACCAGTTCCGTGCCGAATTCTCCCATTCTGATTGGAGAAGACTCAAAATAATCAGATCATCGCGCTGCTGGGAATTACGCCTCGGAAAAAAACTCCGAAGTATGCCTTCCTGCTGACATTGCAATCGGCGAAGTGAGGCCAAACTGCGGTGATTGCGAGCATGAACACCAAATCCAACCCTCGCAGCATGTAGATCCTCGAATATCCACTGGAATAGGAGATACTTAGTACGAAGATTTATGCCCGTGCCCCATGAATTGACTCCATACCAGGTATGACCCATTTTCATATGACCGAGGCCGGGATTGATTTCATAGATCCGGGTAGTGCCAACAAACCGCTCTTGCAATTTGTCAAAGACCACAAATGGGTACGCCTTACAGGCGGCATGATCTGCCAGCGCCTGCCGTACATAGATCGTTAAATCTGTGAGAGACGTGCCGCTTTCGGTGAGATGCTCCCATATGCGAGGGTCGGAAGAGACTCGGCTCAAGGGCTCAATATGGCGCTCCGACAATGGGATCAACGACACCCGCTCATCCTCGAACAAATATTTTCGGGTGAAATTAATTGGCTTCATTTGCCCTTTTTTTAGAACCAGGCTTTGACGGACAAACTAATCAGGATCATCAAGAGAAACGATAGCCCGAGCATTAGGGTATGTTGGAAATTCACCTGAGGCCGGTCGGGCTCTATTTCCGACACCGCTGATGAGTCACCCGGGAAGACCTTTGACGCTACCAGTGCAACGAATAGGGTGACCGCTGCGCCTATGAAATTCCACCAAAACCAGAATAGATCGTCACCCACTACCAACCAGAGGTAGATATTGGTCCCCACACCAGCCACAAGACCGATATTCATCGCACGTGACTTTATCGTTCTGATCCTGACAGCTGATACGAACGTAGCCAGGATGGGACCATAGAAGACTGAGCCAATCTTGTTGATTGCTTCGATGACCGTATCGGCAATATTGCCAGCATAGAATGCCAATAGAATACATACCACGCCCCAAAACAGCGACGTGCGCTTAGAATACTTGGTGTAAGTGGCATCGTCGACATCTTTTTTGCCCGAAAGCAAGTCCTCTGTACTGACGGCACTCAGTGAATTGATGGCTGAACTCAAGGACGACATGGCTGCAGACAAGATGGCCACAATCAGTAGACCGATTACGCCGTGAGGCAAGTAATCTCTAATGAAAATTGGAATCATCATGTCCACCCGATCGGTAGGAATCTTGTCAAGAAACTCAGGTGTATTTTGGACAAATGTACCAATCACAAGGCCCATCAGGCAGTACAAAAGCGTGATTGGAAATCGAAATAGGCCATTGAAAAGCAATGTCTTCTGCACAGTTTCAAAGTTTTTTGCGGACAGTAATCGTTGGACCTGCGACTGATCTGTCCCATAATAAGAGGCGTACAGGCAAAACCCGCCAAATACCATTGGAAAGAAGCCGAACTCACCATCGCCGCCGATACCCAGTACTCGAAAGTTGACCGCGTCCAGTCGTGCCACATCTACATCGCGAGACAAGACTTCCCAACCTCCCAAGTAGCTCCAGCCAGCCACCATGCAAATGACGATGCCGATCAATAGGATCACCATTTGAATCATGTCCCCGTACACCACGGCTTTCATCCCACCCTGGTAGGCATAGATGAGTGTAATCGCGCCGATGACCAGAATAGTCTGCCAAAAAGGAATGGCCAAGATGCTCATGAGGATCAATGATACCGCATAGACCATGACCGCTGTGCCAAAGGACCTGCTGACCTGAAATACGATGCTGATGAGAATTCGTGTGGATCTATCAAAGCGTCTTTCGAGGTATTCATAGATACTCACTACACCGGCCTTGTACAATCTGGGCAGCAGGAACGCCCCCAAGAAGATCATGGCCAGTGGTACTCCAAATTCGAAACTGAGCCACTGCATGCCTCCATTTTCCCGAAGGCCGACAAAAGCGGGCGCCGAGATAAAGCTGATCGCGGAGAGTTGCGTTGCCATGACTGACAGCCCCAATGGAAGCCATCCAAAAGACTTTCCTCCAAGAAAGTAGTCAGACTTTCCCTTTTGATCCTTGAATAGATTACCCAAGAACAAAAAGCCAATAGAATAAACAACGACAATAAGATAATCGAGCCAATTCATCCCTCAAGAGTTTAGCATATCCAATACGAGGCTCGCTGACCAGGAAAAATCAGTGCCACCGTAGGCCGTTGTCTCTTGTTTATCTATCGGATAATACTCCCTGAGTCCGTAGCGCTCCACCATTTCTACCGTCGTCTCTTTCAGGTGATTGGCTTGCTCCGTAAAGTCATAACGCAGTAGGCCTTTCCAAATCATGTAGCTCATATTCACCCAAATGGGCCCGCGCCAGTACCTTTTGGGCTCGAACTTCGGGTGGCTCGGATCAAATGATGGGACGCCATATAAGTCACGATAAGTTTCAAGTTTCTTCACCAAGACCATCGCCTGGTTTTCACTTGGTATACCCGCAAACAACGGCAAAAACCCTGCTGCCCCGAGGAGTGGCACCTGCTGCTCGGAAACCCGGTCATAGGGGTAATAGTTGCCATCCCTCTCGGACCAAAGCAACTGGTTGAAAGACGCTTTGCCCGTCATCACTTTCTGCTCAAGCCACGAGGTATCACGTCCCAGATCCGCACCAAGCCTTATCAGACTCTCAGTAGAAACGAGCAATAGGCTGTTTACGGTGAGGTCCAAGAGTTGAAAAGGGAAATCGGAAGGGCAAGACGCGTATTCCTTACTTTGGAGTGTCTCTAAGAGCCACAAATAGCGACGGTATTCATCATCACTTGGACGAGTCTCCTCATAATTGTCCACTGCCTTTATGTCCTTCCGGTTGAGTCGTATCGAACCCAATTGCTCTGCATGAATGCGGTCAATGGCCACGTCCCACCAAGGAGAATTGTCCATCCCCGTTTCCCAATTGTGCCAAACTGCGACGAGTCCGTTGTCCAGTGCATCTCTTTGTTCATACAGGTTCCGATGATAAAGCAGTACTTTGTCTAAGAGCTTTGCCAAGCGATCCGAGTTCCCCAACTGCTGATGAATCCTCTCCAATACGTATCCGTGGATAGGTGGCTGCGTGATCCCCGTCGTCTTCAGATGCTTCGGCGCATACTCCGAAACCCTTGAATTCCAGTAGTCGGCGGACGGAAAATAGTTCCTCCCGTATTTTGCCTCGTTGTGGAAAATGATATGAGGTAGAAAACCGTTATCCCATTGCCCCTTAAAAAGTGACTCCATCTCTTGAAGCGCCATCTCGGGTTCAAAGTGCAGGTGACCCAGTGCGATGAATCCTGAGTCCCAATTCCATTGAAAAGGATACAGGTGAGGACTGGGCACGGTATAACCTTCGCGCCAATTCTGCCGAAGTACACGGACACATTCATTTCGTAAATCCATCACGATAAATATCAGAAAAATGCGGCCAGGTGACTTAACCCGACCGCGACAAAGTATTTTCTCAAAAGTTAAATGTAGCCCTTAGGAATAGGCGACGAGGAAGAATCGGCCGACCAACGAAGAACTCTCCTCCGCCGATTTGCGCATTGCCCTGTCGTGGAGAGCCCTCAGTAACGCCATCGGTATCTAACAAGTTGAAAACGGATAGTCCGAGCCGGAGTGACTCTGTTGGCCCTAGGTCGACGGTATAGCCCGCATCGAGACGAACGATCCCGTAGCCGTCCAACTCCGCTGTATTCGAGGTATTGGCAAACTTTCTCCCAATGAAGTTGCTTGACAGGTTGGCGTCAATGTTGTTCGCATCATAAGCGATCCCTATCATGCCCATGACCCTTGGTTGTCGTCGAAGCCAATTTCCCTCCAAAGAAGGATCCGTCTCATTTTTGGTGAGTTCATGCTGCTGAAGAGTGATATTACCATAGGCATTCAACCCTGAAGCGATGAAGTAGCTCGCGCTCGCTTCAATGCCAATGGTTCGGGTGTCTTGATTCTCTATATTTTCAATGACGCCGCCGCTACCATCATTGACGAAGTCCACTGTCCTTCGATCCTGCAAGGTCACAAAGTAGGCCGCCAGATTGGCTGACAAGTTGCTAGCTCCGTACTTCACACCCCCCTCCGCTTGTATGATCGTTTCGGGCTCGTAAGATAGCGTCTTGCCAGGGCTCGAAAATTGTGCGGAACGAATCTCGGGGAAAAAGTACCCTCTGGAAGCATTGAGGTAAATATTCGTTCGTTCGGACAGTTCGTAGAGACCTGCAAGCGCAATGGTGAAATCGGTCGCTTCTACCTCCCCCTTTTGGAAAGTATTGGAACCTATACCCGTCTCCCGACTGATGAAGCCTTTGGCGTTTTCAACTCGGATACCGACATCCAGACTATAGTTGGAGCCCGCGATCTGATCGGCCAAATAGAAAGCCGTTTTCCGCATCGAGTGGTGGCGATTGGAGGTTTGGCTTCCGTTGATAAATCCGCCAGTAGAAAAGCTTGTAAGCTCGCCGGTCACTCGATCAGTGTAGCTCAGTCCGACCATCCGAGGGGCGTTGCGAAAGTCTCCGAGGTAGTTCCAAATCCAGTTATCATCCCCTGCCGAGGTGTAAGAGTTAAAGGTCCCAATGGTCAGGTTATGGATACCCAATTGCCTCGAAAGGTTCACCTCAGCGACTACTTCCTCCATCGGTCGGTCCCTGTCTAGGACACGGTTTTGGAAGAGCAGATCTCCACTAGCCAGCTCCTGTCCCGTATCTATATAAGTAAAGGTCACTCGTTGAGAGCTTTCTAATGGTCCCAAGGTCTCTACACAAACTTTGGCATTGTTGGCACCCTCTAAAG
>JBCCXG010000345.1:0-6833 GCA_039191945.1 Bacteroidota bacterium | reverse complement strand
GCCACGTGAGCCATGCGATAAAATGCCGATAGGGCGTACAACGGGAAACTTCTGTAGAAGTAGTGGACTGGGGTCCAATTCATTCTCCCGTACTTTCCGTTGATCCTGCCGACGAGAAGGTCAATCTCTTCTTTGAGTTGCTTGTATTTCGGCACGGTGTCGCGCGATGGCACCACTACCATCAATAGCGAAACTTTAGACCGATACTGGGGATTCTGCTCAAAAAACTGCTCAAACGCTTTCAGCCGTTGCGGGATACCTTTGGAGTAGTCCAATCGGTCGATAGACAATGCAACCTTATGATCGCCCATAGACGTTCGGTACCGGACCTCTCGGTCGAGCGTTTCTGGAGAGGCGGCCACTGAAGCATATTTTTCATAGTCGATTCCCATCGGGAGGGCATCGGCCAATACCTGGCGATTGCCCACATTTATTTGCCCATTGGAGTTGCCAAGGCCTGCCAGTCGGTTGACTGAAGACAGGAAGTGTCGCATATCATCGTAGGTGTGAAAACCCAATAGATCGGAGCCCAGCATACCTTCCAGCAGTTCTCGCCGCCAGGGTAGGAGTCGGAAGGATTCATAGGATGGAAACGGAATATGCAGAAAGAAACCGATGGTGGACTGAGGCATGATCTCGCGGATCATGTTTGGCAGCAGCAGAAGCTGGTAGTCGTGGATCCACACGGTATCACCGGGCTCGATGATCGGCTCCATTTCCTTAGCAAACTTCTTGTTGACTTTTTGATAGGCCTTCCAGAGCCCTTCATCGTATACCGTGTACTGGTTAAAGTAGTGGAAGTTGGGCCAAAGCGTTTCATTGCTGAAGCCTTCGTAGAAGTCCTCTATCTCCTGCGCACTTAAGAAGACCGGACGCATGCTTTCCGCTTTCAAGTGGTCCGTGATCTCTTGCTTGAGTGCGCTCTTCGTGACGGGTAGTCCGGGCCATCCTACCCAAACATTGTCTCCCTCCTTGTAAATCGAACCCAAACCGGTGGCGAGCCCCCCCTCGCTAGTTGAGTAGACTAGCTTGTTCTTTTCCTGTTTGATCTTAATCGGGAGGCGATTGGATACAATGATGGTTTTGGGCATAGCGTTCTTTAGGTTTGGTACTCTCTCTTCACATGTGGACAAACGGCATCAAGGTCTTCGGCTGCTCCTAGTAGTCCCGTTGCCCTGGACATCCAAGATTATTTACCAAAACCCTTGAGTCGAAGTTGGGTCAATTTTCGTTTAGTATCAAGCGGAAACTCACCTTTCATCATCCAATCATAAAAGCTCGGTTCTTCCCTGAGTACTTTGAGTACCGGTTTGCCCCGATGTTTACCAAAATTGAAACGCTCTACGCCCTGATCATCAACAATCATCCTACCCGCCAGATCGATCATTTTTTTGTTGGTCAGGTTGTGCAGGACGTCCATATCGTTGGCAATTGTTCCTATTTTCTTCCCAAGCAGGTCTTGGACATCCATGCCATTGTAGCGCTCTATTTGTGCTTTGAATACATCCAATGTGGCCTGCGTATCGGCCAAAGCACTGTGGGCATTGACGAGTTCTTTTCCCGTATAGAATTTCAGTGCGGCAGAAAGGTTCCGCTTCTCCATCAAGTGGAAGATCTTCTGCGCGTCCAGTAGTCGGCGCGTATCGACTTCGAAGTCGACATTTGCCCTTAGGAACTCTTCCACGAGCATGGGGACGTCAAATTTCAAAATATTGAATCCAGCCAGGTCGCAGCCCTCGAGAAATTGAGCCATGGACTTGGCTACTTGCTTAAATGTGGATTCATCCTTTACATCATCATCATAGATGCCGTGGATAAGGCTAGTTTCCTTCGGTATTTTGATGGTAGGGTTGAGGCGCCTTGTCTTTTCAATTTCCTCTCCCGAGGGAAGGATCTTGATCATCGCAATTTCAATAATGCGATCGTTAACGATACTGGTACCCGTGGTTTCCAGGTCAAAGACTACTAATGGGCTTCGGAGATTGAGTTTCAATTGTTTTTTAGTTGTGAATGAGTACTCTGTTTATTTCCATATCGACGAGCAAAACTGGTCTTGTCTGAAAGACAGGTGACTTTTGGGAAGAGGTGCTAGATGGAATCACCTGGTTCATGCCTTTGATAACTGCGACCCGCAAGAAAGATGCTTCGGAGAAGATTGGAAGATTTCCAGGTATTTAAAACCGATGGTGGGATCCATAAGATAAACATCCGATCTGCCAACTATCCTTGCTGCCTCTTTTTGGATCGCTTTGTTGATCCACCCCATCCCTCACTCGTGATGAAAAGCTAAAATAAGACAATTCATAGCCCTTCCAAATTTGACCTGTTGATAAGTCCTCATCTTTTCCACCATTTGTGCCTTGCCTCCCTGTGAATTCAGCCCTTCCATTCGTGATAAAAAAAGGAGAACTTTAATAGGGATTTCAGAACAGCGTGAGGGATGCTTTCATGTAGGTTTGCCATCCCATTGAAAAAAGTACTAAAGCTGTTTGAGACGTCAAGATGGAGAGTAACAAATCAGAAGCCCTAAAGATCCAAAAGACAAGACGACTAGAAGTGGCTGACCTCTCTGGTCAGTTAGGTAAAATGCCACCACAAGCGGTGGATGTTGAGGAGGCCGTCCTGGGGGCCTTGATGCTAGAAAGAGATGCGCTCTCTACCGTTATTGACATCTTGAAGGCAGAGAGTTTTTATAGAGACGCGCACAAGCACATCTACGAAGCCATCGTTCAACTTTTCAACAACAGTGAGCCGGTGGACATCAAGACCGTCGTGCATCAGTTGCGGAAGAATGGTACGCTGGAGGTAGTAGGAGGAGCCTACTACATTGCCGAGTTGACTACGAAAGTGAACTCTGCTGCGAATATTGAATATCACGCTCGGATCATCGCCGAGCAGTCTATCAAACGGGAACTCATACGGATATCTGGTGAAATCCAACAAGACGCCTACGAGGATACTGTCGACGTTTTCAAACTCCTGGATCGAGCCGAGCAGTCTTTGTTCGACGTGTCCGAATCACATATCCGCAAAAACTACGATAAGATGAGTACGCTGCTCAATATGGCGATCCAAGAGATCGAGGAGCGTAAGAATCGGGAAGATGGTCTGACGGGTGTTCCAAGTGGCCTTACAGCGCTAGATCGCGTGACCTCCGGATGGCAGGCTTCGGATCTGGTGATCATCGCAGCGAGGCCAGGTATGGGTAAGACAGCTTTTGTACTATCTGCATTGAGAAATGCGGCGCTGGATTTCAAACATGCTGTGGCCATTTTTTCCCTAGAGATGTCCTCGGTCCAGTTGGTCAATCGACTGATCTCTGCGGAGGCCGAATTGGAAAGTGAGAAGATCAAGCGGGGAGACCTTCAGGATTACGAATGGGAGCAACTGCTTCATAAGACTTCCAAGCTCTCGGAAGCCCCTATTTTCATTGATGATACGCCGGGGTTGAGCATCCTTGAATTGCGAGCAAAGTCCCGTAGGCTCGTGGCCCAGCACGGAGTGAAGCTGATCATCATTGACTATCTCCAGCTGATGACGGGGGACACCTCCAAGAGCGCTGGAGGCAACCGTGAGCAGGAGATCGCCTCTATATCCAGGGCGCTGAAGGGCATTGCCAAGGAATTGAATGTGCCTGTCATTGCCCTCTCGCAGTTGAGCAGGGCGGTGGAGACACGAGGTGGGGACAAAAAGCCTCAACTCTCAGATCTTCGTGAATCTGGTTCAATTGAGCAAGACGCTGACATGGTCATGTTTCTTTACCGACCAGAGTACTACGGTATCACGCAGGGTGAAGATGGTACGCCACTCAATGGAACCGGTGAGGTGATCATCGCCAAACATAGAAATGGTCGACTGGAAAATGTACAACTGAAATTCATCGGGAAGTTCACCAAGTTTACCGATTTGGAAGATATGGGTGGAGCAGATACGTACGGCAGTACTTTCCCTGCAACGGGCAACACTGACTATACGATCACCCTTCCCAGTAAAGCCAACGACAAAGAGAATAACGACGAAATTCCATTCTAATCGCTTTTGAAATCCTTAAGAACAATTGATCCTAGCGGCTCGATAGCCCTACAGGAAATCGACCGACCGACACCAAGTCCTGGACAGTGTCTAATACAACTAAGGTGTGCGGCACTCAATCGACGAGACCAGTGGATTCGTGAGGGGCTCTATCCAGGAATCAAGGCGGGTGTGACCTTGGGATCGGACGGTTGCGGTGTGGTCGTGGAGGGTCCTGAGGAATGGGTTGGAAAGGAGGTCATCATCAATCCGAGCTTGGATTGGGGCAATGACCCCGCCGCCCAGGGGCCTGATTACTCTATATTGGGGTTGCCTGTAGATGGTACACTGGCAGAGTACATGGTGATTGGTACGGATCAACTTGTCGAGAAACCTGCTCACCTCACGACCTCGGAAGCTGCAGCGATCCCCTTGGCGGCATTGACTGCCTACCGGGCCTGCGTGACGAAAGCGCAAATCGTGGCTGGAAATCGGGTCTTGGTCGGAGGTGCCGGAGGAGGTGTCTCACAATTTGCGCTGTCTATTGCCAAGTCATTGGGTGCTGAAGTTTATGTGACGAGCAGTTCTGAAGAGAAGGTCGCGAGGTCTGTGGCCCAAGGAGCGAGTGGTGGCTTTGATTACCGGGATGCTTCGTGGACGAAGCAGGCACTTGGGAGCGCAGGTGCTTTTGACGTCGTAATCGATGGTGCAGCAGGTCCCAATATCGATAGTTACCTTCAGGTCATTAAGCCTGGCGGTCGCATTGTCGTCTACGGAGCCACTGCCGGGAAACCCAAAGAGCTTGACGTCCGGCGCCTGTTTTGGTCCCAAGTGGCGATTCATGGATCTACGATGGGCAGCCCGGAGGAGTTCAAGGAGATGGTCAACCTATTTGATTCGAAACAAATACGTCCTGTCATTGATCAAATGTACCGCTTAGGCGACGGCCTACAAGCCTTTGATCGGTTCAAAGCATCGGACCACTTTGGTAAAATCGTGATCGAGATCTCCTAGTCGTCGTCGAACTCAAAATTCTGGTAGGCATTCCTCAATTCATGGAGCGCTTTGGTGCTATTATTGGTCTGCAGTAATTCGATACCCTTTTCATAAATCGACCGTGCCATCTCGCGGTCGCCCTGCTCAGCAAAGAAGGCAGCAGCCTGGTAATAGGTGCCTTCGTAACTGGGGTGTTTTTCCAACAACTCTTTGAAAAGCTCAGCTGTCCTTTCAGCATCCGACTCCCACAATTCCAAAGCGAGTGCATACAAGGAAAATGTGTCGTTGGGATCGTCTAGGAGGTATTTTTCGAGCTGTTTTATCCTTTGATCCTTCACGGGTTCGTGATTTTATTATATGGCATTATTGACTAACTTCACGCCTCAAATAGATCAAAAATACCACTTCCTTCTTTATGAAAATACTGGTCTGTATCACCCACGTTCCAGATACTACCTCCAAGATCTCCTTCACGGATAATAATACGAAGTTTGACTCCAATGGTGTTCAATACATCATCGGGCCCTATGATGATTACGCCCTGGCGAGAGCGGTCGAGCTCAAGGAGCAATTGGGTGGGAGTATCACCGTACTCAATGTCGGAGAAGCGGAGACTGAGCCCACCATTCGTAAGGCGTTAGCGATTGGCGCAGATGATGCGATACGAATCAATGCGTTCCCCTCCGATGCGTTTTTTGTGGCCGAGCAAATTGCAGCTGCCGCGAAAGATGGCGCGTACGATCTCGTCCTAATGGGCCGTGAATCCATCGACTTCAATGGAGGTCAGGTACATGGGATGGTGGGGGAGCTGTTGGGTATGCCCTCCGTTTCTCCAGTGATGACATTAGACATGGAAGGAGATGTGGCTAAAATCTCTAGAGAGATTGAAGGAGGCAAGGAATACATGGAATTGTCATTGCCATTCGTAGCTGGATGTCAGGAGCCAATTGCAGAATGGAAAATTCCTAACATGAGGGGCATCATGTCGGCGCGATCCAAGCCACTCAACGTGATAGATCCGGTTGGTGATGAGACCAGGACTGAGGTTGGAAGCTATGAATTGCCTCCTGAGAAAGGCGAGGTAAAAATGATAGATCCGGACAATGTCCAGGAACTCGTCAGCTTATTGAAAAACGAAGCCAAAGTTATTTGAGGATGAGTGCATTAGTATTTGTAGAGTTAGACGAGGGCCAGGTAAAAAAGTCCTCTTTGGAAGCAGTTAGCTATGCCTCGGATGTGGACTCAGCTGTAGCTGCGATTGTTTTTGGCGAAGCAGGCGAGGCCGATGTGAAGGCAATCGGAGCAGCAGGAGCGACAAAAATCCTCCACGTTGCCGAAGATAAGTTGTCCCAACCCAATATTATGGCCTACTCCCGTGCGGTCGCTGAGGCCATGGAGCAAGAAGGGGCCGATCTCCTCGTGATGGCCAAGTCGTCATTTGGTGACCCGATCGCCGCACGGATCGCCGTGAAGACAAAAGCCTCCTTGGTTTCTAACGTGGCGGAATTGCCGGACACCTCCAATGGTTTTGTGGTGAAGCGAAGTATTTATACTGGTAAGGCCTTTGCCCAGACCCTAGTCACAGGTGATCGGAAGGTTTTGACTTTGAAGAAAAACGCATCGATGATCAAAGAAGATCAAGGGGATGCTGAAGTGGCAGCTTTTGCGCCGGCACTGGATGATAACGACTTCGCTGTGACTGTAACCAAACGAGAAAAAGCCACCGGTGACGTATTGCTACCAGAGGCGGATATCGTCGTCAGTGGTGGCCGGGGCCTGAAAGGTCCGGAAAACTGGGGTGTCATTGAAGACCTGGCGAAGGAATT
>JBCCXG010000344.1:0-6835 GCA_039191945.1 Bacteroidota bacterium | reverse complement strand
CGTCCAGGGGCTCCGGATCGAGGTATTTGTTGATGGCGAGACCATCTCGATATTCAATGAAGGTCCCGTTGATGGTTGTGTCTTGACGAGCAGTTACCAATCGCCGCTGGTCCTCCATTGCATAACGTGCATAGAAAACCGTATCAACGAGGATGGTATGAAAACCATTGCCTGGCACCACATCTCGCCCTCTCGGTCCAAGAAAGCGGAAACCCATGTGACCTCCGGAGACTTGCCTCGAAAACTTGATGGCAAAGACATGCTCCATGCTCCCTTCGTTCTGAATATCGAAAATATCCCCGTAGTCTTGCAATAGATCGAAGGGACCATTGGTGATTACGCCCTGCAGTTCAGTCGCGGCATTGTTCCAAAGCGTCGCTGCGTCACTATCGGCTAAGGTTCCAGCGCGCTGCATCATGACCTTTCCCAAAAGGGCTTGGGCGGCCCAAGATGTAGGGGTACCAATGGTTCTGGGAACATCAGGCAAGTTGTCCCTAGCACTTGTCAAGTCAGATACGATCTGATCGTACACTTCAGCCGCACTGTTCCTACTGAATAATGCTGGATCGGTTTCTGGCGTGATGGTCTCATCTATGGTCACATGGACACCTCCGTAAACCCGAACCAAGTCGAAGTAGACGAGGGCTCGGATGAACCTTGCTTCCGCTATGGCTGTAGCAATGAATGCTTCAGAAAGCCCGGAACGCTCCACCCGATTGATCACCGTATTGGCAGCATTGATCGCCAAGTAGGCCTGAGCCATGAGACCCTCGATCCATCGATTGGCAGGATCTACCGTGTAGGTGTCAAAGTTGGCAAAAGCCGCATTGCCGCGTGCCCGAAAAGTGCCAAGGTCGGTCCCAAGAATTGTGAAATTCCAAATCGCTCGCCGATACCAGCTCTCATTATTGAAGCGGTCGTACATCCCATTTAAGGCAATTTCTGTTTGCTCCTCGGTTTGAAAAAAAGCGTCAGGAGCCACTGAATCCAGCGGTTCCTTCTCCAAAAAGTCCTCGCAGCTTACGGCCACGAAACCCACAATTACGACAATTAAAAATTTCTTCATGATTGGCTCAATTTTTTAATTAGAATCCCACATTCAGTCCCACCAAAAACATCTTGCTTGCTGGATAGCCATCAGCATCGAACCCTCTGACATTGCCACCGGATCCGGTGAAATTCACTTCGGGATCATAGCCAGAATAGTCCGTGAATGTCAGCAGATTCTGACCCGTCACATAGATCTTAGCACTTTGCACCGCTTTCACGTTAGTCATCGGCAAATTGTAAGCCAGCGTCACCGTTCTCAGTCGCAAAAAGCTCGCATCTTCGATCAGGCGGGTATTGACGATCTCGGGTCCCGCTTGCAATCGAGCAATATCAGTTTGCGTATTCTCGGGCGTCCAGCGATTGAGGTACGATGTGATCTTATTGTTTTGCGCGTTTCCGCCCTCCCAGGCCGCACGGTTAAAGTTGATGATCTCGTTGCCTACGCTGCCATTAAAGAACAGATTAAGCTCGAAGCCTTTGTATCCAAAATCGTTACTGAAACCATAGATAAAGTCCGGAAAAGGATTGCCAATGATCCCGTGATCAAACTCCGGACTGTAAATACCGTCGGGTACTCCATCAGGTCCTGAAACATCCAAGTAAATCCGGTCTCCGGGTTGCGCGTCCGGTTGTATGCCCATGGCGTCGATCTGGTCTTGACTTTCGTAGATCCCTCCGAAGTAGGCCCCAAAGAACGAGCCAATGGGCTGTCCTTCCCGGATCACGAATTCATTGTCAGACTGAAAAAAGTTGGGGACTGAGACGAAGATCTCATTGTCTTCGCCAAGGTCCAACACTTCATTGCGATTGACAGACAAATTGCCCGACAACCTCCATTTCAGATCGCTATCGACCAAAATGGCGTTGAGAGAAAGCTCAAAGCCTCTGTTCTCCACTTCACCAATGTTGCGGAAGGCGCCACCAAAACCTGAAGGTCCCGGTAAGTCAACCAGCAAGAGCATATCACGGGTGTTCTTCACGTAGTAATCCGCAGTAACGGATACGCGGCTACCCCAAAAGGCCATGTCTAGTCCAATATCAAACTGGCTCGTACTCTCCCATTGAAGATCGGGGTTGCCTATAGCGGTAGGACGTAGCCCTGTCACGCCGAGCGAACCTGTGGCATCTAGCGGTACCTTGCTAGCGGTCATTTGAGTAAACGCCAAATTGACCGGTATCTCCTGGTTTCCCGTCAGACCATAGCTGACCCTGAGCTTGAGGTCGTCAAAGAAGGCAAGGTCCTGTACGAAAGGTTCGTCCGACAACCGCCAACCCACTGAGCCGGATGGGAAGTAGCCGTACCGATTGTTGCTACCAAACCTGGAAGAGCCATCAGCTCGACCCGTCAGCGTGAGTAGATATTTACCCTTCCAAGCATAATTGATGCGGGCGATGTAGGACAGCAGGCTCCACTCCCTAGCCCCCGAGATCGGCGTATCCGGCACTTCACCGACCGCGAGGTTGTTGAACCCGAGTCGCTCAAATCCAAAAGAGGAGGAACCAGCCCTGACCCGCTCCAGACGCTCTTCCTGTGCAGTAACACCGAGAAGGACGTTAAGTTGGTGGTCAGAATTGAAGGACTTGTCATAGGTGAGGGTATTCTCAAATAGCCAGTTGTACGTCGTATTTTGACCCACCCCAGCTCGTCCCGAATTGAAGGCCCTTATATGCGTCGCCGGATAGAAAAAATTTCTCTTCGCCGTGATGAAGTCTCCCCCGAGATTGGTCCGAAAGGATAAATCGTCCAAGATCTGGTACTCTGCAAAAACGGTCCCAAGAAAGCGGGTAGTCACAACCTCATCGACCACGTTGGGCTCCGTCATCGCTACCGGATTACCTATGACACGGGTATCCCCCACATCGGAAAGGACAAAATCACCATTGGCGTCACGTATGGGCAACGTGGGACTCAGTCGTTGCGCCCATGCAAAGGCGGACGTGCGGTCTCCACTGACGCCAGGACCATTAGTCAGTACGATGTCGTTGCTGGAGAGGGCCAAGGTCCAATTCGTCCCTACTTTCAGCTTGGAGTTGAGGTCGCTATCCAGGTTCATTCGGAAGGTACCCCTCTCAAATCCTGAGTTCCGAACGATGCCCTCCTGATTGAAATAGCTTCCTGTGAGGGCGTAGCGGGTCTTCTCTGAGCCACCGCTGACCGACAGGTAGTAGTTGCTGATCGCCGCCGGTCCCACGATTTGGTCGACCCAGTCGGTGCCCTGGCCCAGTGATGCTGGATTATCAAAAGGACGCTCTTCCCCTTCTGCGTCGGCCAGATCATTCAAGATCTGTCCGTGCTGAGCGGCATTGAGAAAATCAATTTCGCTAGCAGCCCATTGAACGCCATGGTACATCTCAAGATTGACGCTGGCCGCACCCTGCTCTCCCCTTCTGGTAGTGATCAGTACGACACCATTCGCTCCGCGAGCCCCGTAGATCGCCGTAGCTGAGGCATCTTTCAAAACCTCAATCGAAACAATATCCGATGGGTTGATCGTACTCAAAGGATTCGGGTTTTGCCCCGTATAAGCGACACCATTGCCGGAGATATCCCCCGTCGGCGTAGCACCAGCCGCATCTGGTATCAGCGGAAAGCCATCGATGACATACAAAGGATCATTTCCAGCGTTGATAGAACTGTTCCCTCTGATATTAATACTGACACCCCCGCCTGGCGCCGCAGATGTTTGCGTCACCTGGACACCTGCTGCCTGTCCTTGCAGTCCCTGGTCGAACGAGGTCATAACGATTCTCTTCAGCTCTTCCTCCTTGACCGAGGCAATAGACCCCGTCAGGTCGCTCTTCCTTTGGGTACCGTAACCCACGACGACAACCTCTTCGAGCGCTGACACGTCGGGCTGCAAGCTAATGTCCAACGAGGACCGACCGTTTACGGGTACATCCAATGATTCGTAGCCGACAAAGGAGACCGTCAGGTAGGCGTCGTTGGTAGACACGTTGAGCCGATAGTCGCCATTCACGTCGGTGATGGTGCCATTTGAGGTGCCTTTCTCCAAGACAGTGGCCCCAGGCAATGCATCTCCATTTTCGTCCGTGACGCTACCGGAGACCGATAACTGTAGACTTGTGATGTCTTCCTGCACATCGGGTAGCGGATTGTTCCGTCGCGCGATTTTGACGGAGATCGTCTCATTGACCCTTCTGAAAGAGACCTGGGCCTGCACAGAGATGGCGCTCAACAAGTCGTCCAAGGTCCATGTCCCTCGATCGAGAGACACGGATTTCCCCTCCAGGTCCTTGCGCGTGTATGCAAAAGTGAAATCACTGTCTGCCTCCAGGAAAGCAAGTATCTCCAAAAGCGAGCTTGTTTCCTGCCGCACCTGAAAATCAATCTCCTTTAAGTACTTCCGCTGCCCAGAAGAGGGTGTTGACATCGCCATTGAGAGCGAGTAACAGCACACAGCCATGTATATCGCGATTTTCGACATACCGATGACGAATTTTCGTAGCTTTACATTCATAGAGTTTTTGTTTTTAGATCAGAAACTTGACGTGGAGCCAGGCGCTTTCCCCAAAGCCCGCCTGGCTCTTGTCTTTAGTATGGTTGAGTGATTTTTACATTTTTTCCATCGATTTCATATTGCAATTCATAGATATAAGCCAGACTTTCCATCACCTCTTTGAGTGTAGGGTTCTTAAAAGTGCCAGTAAAAGCTTTTTGGAAGGACGAGGGATCTGCCAGGATGTCGAAGTCGACATCGTACCACCGGGTCAAAGTCGTGATGACCTCATTGAAAGACTGATCCACTAGAACAAGTCGCTGATCTAACCAACCAAAGATCACCGCATCTTCTTGGATGCGAACCTTGGAAGCGGGCTGCACACCACGGAATACCACCATCTCATCGGCCTCAAGGGTCACGACAGACGGTGCACGCTCACTTGAGACTTGTACTTTGCCTTCTCTAACCGCCACTACGACTCCTTGCTCCCCGTCGTAGGACTTCACATCAAAGGCTGTCCCTAGAACACGGGTCTGGACACGCTTTGTATTTACGACAAAAGGCCTCTGCTCGTCCCTGGATACCTTGAAGAAAGCCTCACCAACCAACTGTACTTCTCGCTTGCCCTGCCCAAAGTGTTTTGGAAAAGTAAGCCTACTGCCGGAGTTGAGTTTGACTTGCGTCCCGTCTGACAACTCGATCGTGAGCTTCTGGCCAAAGTCAGCCTCTTTCTCTACGAGAACTTCAGCAGAGCCCCCCCCGTCAGTACGACCCCTTTCCAGCTCAAGAAACAGGTAAGAGAGACCCACCACAACGAATAACAATGCAGCGACTCGCCAAGCTCTGCTCCAGAAGACACGAGACTGTGAGACCTCCTCTTCTTTGAATACAGAAGCTTGCACCTTAGCACTTACCCGCTTCTTTATGGTGGTCAGCTCGGTAGTGGGCACCTTCCAGTGAGAAACAATATTCTCAAAGACCTGACGGTTTTCGTCGCGCTCCTGCAACCACTCCCGGAGAGCGATCGCCTCCGACTTGTCGAGCCTGTTTTGCAAGTATTTCAAAATGAGCTTTTCCATACATCGACCGTACTGCTAATAGGAGCGCAGAACAGCTGACTTTACTGAAAGCTTCGGAAAATTTTATGATATTTATAAATAATATGGCTTTTTGGTTTATTCGAATGCAAAAAATCAGGAGTGTAGATGATAGAATAGCAACGTACACAGCAACTTCGAGCAAGCTATAGCGCGTGCCAACCGGCCGCCAACAGGAGTAGTCCGGCGCCAAGTCGTGAGATGAAGTGGTGAATTCTTTTTGATCCTTTGAAGTGCTCAAGAAGACGGCCCTTGATTTTCTTCATTACATCGTACAGATGATTCTCCACCGTTCGTTTAGAAAGGCCAAGCTCTCGAGCGATTTGCTCGTTGGTGTATCCTTTGTTTTTGGAGAGATCATAAACCAGCTGACAGTGTGGCGAGCTGGTAGCGACTGTTTCCTTGAGTAGGCTGTCCAGCTCCTTGGCCAGGAGGATGCCTTCTGGGTCGACCACATCTGATACTTCGAGCGATTCATCGTAGACAGAATAGGTGAATTTTCGAGGGTCTTGTGAAGCCAGCCGTATGGCTTGGTGCTTCACAGATACGTGGAGGTAGGCACGTAATTCCTTGATGTCCTGATAGTGTCGACGGTTATTCCATACGTTTAGAAAAACCTCAGATAAAGTATCCTCGGCCAGTTCCTTACTCTTGGTAATGGAAAAGGCATACCGAAAGAGTCGTTCAAAATGCTCCTCATAAGTCGCTTCAAACCAGTCCTCAAAGCGGTCAACTGCTTTCAATGCTATGGTTTGGCGCCTAGCCACGTTGGATTTCAATTATCGCAATCGCCATTGGAATTGGGTGCTTCATATTTCCCGATGAGCTAAATATAGCCGATAAAAATTGAGAAATCGCAAAAGATGATGATTGCCGGGTCGCACCGTCTTGAAACCATCGGATCTACCTGAAGGTATGAAGCAATGCGAAGACTAAGACCCTAGCAGCTCTTCGGCAGCTTCTAAGCGCGGAGCACGGACCCACCTCTACGGCCAAGAATTGGCTGTCCACTGAAGTGTGGAGCAAGGTAGATTTTTAGATTGGAGGACCCTACCGCAATCCACGAAGGGGCTGGGTTGGATACATTTTTACCTGGATCATGCAATAGGGATCGTGATGAAGGCATAAAGCTCAAAGAAAGAGACACTTATGTTGAGAAAGCATAGCACCGCTATGGTGATTCAACAAATTCATGTTAAGTGTCTATTTCAAAGAGATTTATGCATG
>JBCCXG010000343.1:0-6837 GCA_039191945.1 Bacteroidota bacterium | reverse complement strand
CTTTTTGGTCCCCTTTTTCTGAAAGTTGGAGGAAGTCTGGACCACTACGTGAGAAACGGCTCCCGCATTGGTTTTTACCTCTGAAAAGAGAAGAAATTTGTTGTGAATGATCCCTTTATCGGAAATGTCATTTTCTATGAAGTGGTAGTCTTCTAGGTTCTTTTTCAAGATCTTACTGACGTCTTCATTGACTTCCTTGCTGGTCTCGCCATCGTTTAGAATGACCCGGACCTTGACACCACGTTGCTCGGCATTGATCAGGTCCTCGGCCAATTGGTCGATCCCAAATTTGAAAACACAGACCGTAATCTCCTCTCCGGCAGGTGTCTGTCTGATGAGCTCCTGCACTCGCAGCAACAGCGCTGCATCTCGTTCATCCGATCCGACCTCCGTAGGATCGGTGAAGAGCACTTCAACTGCAGGCAGCTGTGCGAGGCTCTCGCTACAGCCCCATTGCACAAAGGACATGAGAGACAAGACACAAGTCCAAAAGTGTGTGGTCAGACGTCTAGTGTTCAATGTCCTATGCACAGGCATGGGTCTATCAGAATGCCTCTTGACGATTAGGCACTGGGCTCAACAACCAAAGTACCTTGCATGATGGCGTAGTGACCCGGGAAACTGCAGATATAATCGTAGTAGCCAAATGAGGGGGCCGTGAATACCACGGAGGTTTCCTCGCCACCACCTACAAGCCCGGTGTAAGCCAATATCGCATCGGCCATTTCACCCTCTTGGGGGACATAGTCGTTTTCTCTTGCCGCAATCGCCGCCTGCCCAAACGCACCTTTGTCTGTGCCTTTGTCGAGAAGGATCCAATTATGACCCATGGCCTCTACTGCCATTTGGCCACTGTGTACTAGCGTTAGTTTCACAATTTGACCTTCCATCACTTTCAACTCTTTCAGATTGAATTGCATGAGGTCGTTGCCCTCAATGGTCAGGAAAACGGTATCAGCGGCAGCAGGAGCCTCCTCAACCGGGGCAGCCTCGCTTGTGGCTTCTCCTTCAGAACTGTTTTCGGAAGAGCCCCCACCACATGAGCTTAGGAAAGCCACGGTGGTTGTGAAAAGGATGGCGAATAATAATACCTTGCTTGTCTTCATAAGTTTTTTCAGTGGAAATGTTCGTACCAAATGATTGTTCAAATATAGGGTAGGGGATGGACATTCGATGGACCTTCCCAACACGCAAAAAAGGAGCTCGATCAAAGCTCCTTTGTAGTGGGCCCACCTGGGCTCGAACCAGGGACTTACTGATTATGAGTCAGTTACTCTAACCAACTGAGTTATAGGCCCAATCCTTCGCGGTAATTGGTTGGCAAAAGTATAGAAAAAGATATACTGGCGAGGTTTTTCGGTCAGATTTTGGCCAGAGATCAGATAGGTAGTCTCAGACAGTGGTACCGCTATACTTCGGAAATCAAACGGTGAGATGGCGACTTTGATCATAAGGCTCAGCGCAGTACGGACATGCAGATCGCGGAATAGACTACCCGTCATTATTACATTCGGATTGGTAATAATTCATTAATACGTTTTATGTAATAAAACCCTGAATCATTCCTATCTTCCTTCACCATTTCGTGAAGAACGCTTATCCCCGCTACTCTGCGGCTAGAACTTCATTAAACCACACCTACGGACATGACTTCATACTTAATCTACGCCAGCTTGCGCACTTCTTCGTGTACAGATGAGGAGATAGAGAGGATTTTAGATGCTGCAAACCGCAATAACCCCGGGTTAGACGTGACCGGTGTTTTGCTTTACACGGAGACAAAATTCATCCAATACCTGGAAGGTCCCAAAGACCAAATACTTGGCCTCTTCGAGCGCATTAAAACTGATCCGCGTCATCGGAACCCAGTTCTGATATCCTTCTCTTCCACGAAACAGCGTCTCTTTCCCACTTGGGCCATGGTGGGACGTTGCGCTACTAAAAAACTTGACTTCAAAACCCTACTAAGCCCTCAGGACGAGCGGCTTTATGAGAGAATTCTTCAGGGGCTGGAGCCGGATACTGATTACCGGGTACTTCGCTTGCTTCAGAAACTTTTCAGTTCAAAGGAAGAGGTGCTGGAGGCTAAAATGCCTCGGTGACATTGAGATAAACCAGGTTTTGCTCATTGAGAGGGTCACGCCCTACATCCACGCGGAAGTTGATGCGAGGTTGGAGTTGTACACGAAATCCTGCGCCGAAGTTGGGCAGGACACCCGTCTCCTCCCACGTTTCCAGGTTATTGGTGATGGTCCCCACACCCGTCCAAAGGACAAAGCCAGTCTTCGACAACAGATTGATGAACTTGTTGCTGGAGCTGAATTCAAAGCCGTGCCGGTACTCTACCAGCGCATACAGCGCATGTCGATCGCGAAATTGGCCAGCGTAATATCCGCGAAGGTCAAACGGAGATCCGATGGTCGGTAGTAAAGGAAATGGCGCATCGCCGTAGGTGAACCGGGCACTACCGGTCCATGCGAGTACTTTCTCTCGACCCAACCGTTGTAGCTGCTGAAATTGTCGATACTCTAATCGATAGGTGCTAAAATTACCATCACTCCCAATGGCCTGATGATAACCTACAAAATCAAACTCGCATAGAATCCCCTTATAGGCATTGGCCGGTACGTCGCGCGTGTCATAGTTCAGCCGAAATCCCAACCCACTGTTGAAGAAGCTGATCCCACTGTCGTCACCTCCTTGTCTCAAATAGGTCTCATCTACTAACATGCCTTCACTGGGCTCCTTGATTTGGCTGGTAACCACGGAGGCTGTCGGCCCCAGGAAGAAATCGGTTTCCTGCCAGCGAAAAAGCAGAACGGGATTGAACTCCAGGGTTTGAAAGCGGTGCTGAGTGGTCTCTTCACCTCTCTCTACCTCAGAACCCGTATCAAACCCAACGCCGTAGTAGTTGTCCACGACATTAAGCGCCCGCACGCTCCCAAATACACGAAACCTATCATGATTGAAAAACAGCTGTGGCCGGATGGTGACCAAACCGCCACCGTTGAAAAAGTAAGCAAAAGCCACAGGGATCACTGATCGCCGCATGGTACTGTCGGCGGGATTAGTGGAAAAAGTAAATACCGCATCACCGCCTAGCAAGAAGCCCATATCCGGGTTGAAGCCAGGCCCCCCAAGCAAACTGAATCGAAAGTTTTTGTCCGAAGCCCCAGCTGGCCCATGGCCGTGCCCTTGCCCAAAAGCATCGATGGATAGACAGAGGATAAAAATCAAAAAATGGCTGCGACGTAGTATCATCCTGATTGAAGAAGGATTCAACCCCAAATGGTTCCGGGGGTAAACTTATGGCAATTACAGGTTATTACTCCAAACAGGGCTTTAAGGTTTACTTGACGCCGGGGTATTGTCGGGAGGTGACAATTTATTGGTCGGCTGCCCTTCTCGCATTAGGTTTGCCGTCGCATGATGAAGACCTTCTCCCCGGACAACTATTCTACGGTCATTTTTGACTTAGGCCAAGTAATCGTAGACCTGGATCCCAAGGCAGTCATCGAGGGCCTGCAGCGAGCTGGTGGTCTTCAGGATGTCGACTACCGAGAACTGATTGTGTCCTCACCTCTTCTTCAATTGTACGAAACGGGAAAGATCTCTGAGTACCAATTTCGACAAGGCTTGCTAGAGCTGTTGCAAATAGATCTGTCTGATGAGGCATTTGACAGTATCTGGAACGCGATGCTCGGCGACATCCCGCTGAGACGGCTCAATTTCATGAAGCAATTGGGCGAGGACTACAAGACCATGATACTCAGCAATACCAATGGGATCCACGAGAGGAAATTTGATGAAATGGTAGGTGAGGTGGCCGGAGGTAGTTTGATGAAGGATTTTGTGCATCATGCCTATTACTCACACGACGTGGGGTTTCGAAAACCGGATCCGGAAATTTATCAATTTGTCATCGATCATGGGCAGCTCGAACCTGCTAGAACTTTGTTTTTGGACGATCGGTTGGACAATGTGGAAGCAGCTCGCGTGGAGGGGATCCACGCAGTGAAAGTGGAGTTTCCTGACCAGATTTTCGAAATATTAGCCTATGACTAACGCGAAGCGTTTAGGACTTCAGATTGCCTTATTGCTGATAACTTTTGTTACCACCACGCTTGCTGGCGCAGAGTGGATGCACGCGCTACCATTGGATCGCATGTCTTGGGAACAGGTGCTCGGGGGCACAGAATATTCCATTCCCTTTTTGCTGATTTTGACTTTCCACGAGTTTGGACACTACTTTACCGCCCGATATTATAAGATCGGGGTCACTTTGCCTTACTATATCCCGATGTACCTGGGCAGCCTTTTCATCTCCCTGGGCACGTTTGGAGCTTTTATTCGGATCAAGGAGGAAATCAAGACACGCCAAGAGTATTTCGATGTAGGTATTGCTGGTCCGCTGGCCGGTTTTGTGGTGGCTTTGGCTGTGTTGTTTTATGGCTTCACGCATTTGCCTGATCCGGAGTACGTGTATGAAATCCATCCGGAGTATGAGTCTTTTGGCCTCGACTATGAAGTGCTGTACGACATGGACACGGTCCTTTATAAAAAGGATTTTGTCAATCCTGATCGGATGAACTACAACGCCTCACGAGACTCCGTACGATACTACAAAGATGGTATCTCGATCACCATTGGGAGCAACTTGCTCTTTTACCTGATGAAGGAGTACGTGGTAGAGGACAAGTCGCTCATTCCCAATGACCACGAGATCATGCACTACCCGCTGCTACTGGCGGGATACTTGGCGTTGTTTTTTACGGCGATCAACCTCTTCCCCATTGGGCAATTGGATGGTGGGCATATCGTCTTTGGTCTTTTTGGTCAGAGATACCATGCGATCATATCCAAGACGGCATTCATGGCCTTTCTGTTCTACACGGGGCTCGGGGTCATCAGCCCCCAGGGTATGGTAGGTACATCGACTGGTAGCGTGATGTTCTTTTTGTTCTCGATAGTGGCGTATGTGTATTTCCTTTTTATCTGTTTGTACCGGACTTTCGAAGATGTGAAAGAGCGATGGCTGGCAGCTACGATCATTATGTCGGTTCAGTTTGCCGTGACGTCCTTATTTCACCTGGAGTTTACAGGGGGTATGCTTCTCTTCGCGTTGCTGATTGGGCGCTTTCTCGGAACTGAACATCCTGGGACGTCCGAAGACAAGCCGCTGAACGCTGCTCGAGTGGCTCTAGGAGTGATTGCGCTGATTGTATTTGTCTTGTCTTACTGTCCGGAAATCTTTATTGTGACCTAGGCCAGCGAGAGATAACCGTCTATGCCCCCATTGAGGCTACGTGTATGTAGAAACCCCTGTCGGATGAGGAATTTTTGAGCTTGTTTGCTACGACTGCCCGACTTGCAGTGCAAAATGATCTCTTGGTCTTTCCAGCGTTCGATCTCTGTAAGCCTGGAGGGCAGGGAATGCAAAGGGATGTTCATGGCTCCAATATTGATCTCATCGTATTCCCATTCTTCGCGCACATCGATGACGTGCAGTGCTTCCCGGTTTTCTTTTCGTTTTTTCAGTTCGGTTGGTTCGATCGTTGCCATCTCCTTTACTCAATGATCAGTTTTGTGGTTGTCGCGTCTCGCCCACTGTAAAAACGCACAATATACAAACCTCTTGGGAGCTGAGAAACATCCAACTCAGTCGTGTAGGAAGAGCGCAGTCGTTGGCGGCCCCCCAGATCAAAGACTTCCAGTCGATCATACCTTCCCTCGATCCTGAGAAAAGTCTCGGCAGGGTTGGGATAGAGTGTCGGAGTAGTAGGAGCTGAGCTTGGACTTGATAGAATGAGATCGTCTGCATCGCCAAAAACTGGACGCATCATCAGCGCCCCAACAATCTCCGTATTCTGGACCCAATCCCTGGTTACATTGACAAATACTTTACCTGTCGCCGCCTCATTGCTCCGGTCCAGTCCTACGCCAACATAGTCATCCGTAAACTGTTGGAAGCCGATGTAGAAGGTGTCTTGCAAGATTTGACCGCGAGACAGTCGTATCCTCGTGAATTCGTTCCGTTGACTACTTCCCTGAACGATGTGCGACGCCCTTGTGATCTCTCCGTCTTCGGTGAGGTCTTTCCAGACGACGATATCCATGGGTCGCCCGTCGGTGGTTGGCAAGGCGGGGAAATGAACGTCGATGTGCGTCAACGTATCCAGCTCCCTCGAAACGAACTGCACGGCGACCTGCCCTTGATCGAGGTTGATCCCAGCCGAAAACTCCGCCGTGCCATCGTCGTAGGCGTAGTGTTGGTGAAGGAGATAGGTTTGGCGCAGGGTGTCATTTAATTCTAGCGTAGGGGAAGGGTAGAAGACAGTATCTTGTGTCAATCGCGTCCTTTCCTGAAGTAAGGTGTCGCCGGACACGTAGATGAATTCTGACATGATCACCGTCGAATCCTCAATCGCAGGAAATGGTCCACCCGGAATCCCTGCAATCCTTCTAATTTCTCCTGCTCGAAGAGAGGGGATGCCTTCTGTCACTTCAAGTCTCGCAATGACGGCATTCGAATTCATGTTTCGAAGTGTGTGGGTGAATACAACTGGGTGGAGATCGCCAATATCCAGGTTACTCATTCCAAAGACCTGTTCCTCGAATGTCGCGGGTACCTGCGAGGAAGGCACTTCGTAGTACGGCGCAAACAATGGCGTTGTATTCCCAGAAAGAGAGCGATCGAGGATTCTGAATATTCCCGGGCTGTTTAAGACGGGCATTCGACTGAGCCTGTTGATGTAAACGTAGTCAATGTTCCATGTATCGAAAATACCTCGAAACGTGCTGTAGGCCTGGAACCTCAGTCTAAAATTGTCATGGAAG
>JBCCXG010000342.1:0-6845 GCA_039191945.1 Bacteroidota bacterium | reverse complement strand
TTTTTCTCTTGTAATGATGAACCGATCGAGGATCAAAACCTGGTTGGAGTCAGTGACCCTGGCACCGTCACCAACAACACTTCGCTCTTCGGAGACAACAGCGTCAGGGAAAGAGTGAGAGGTTCGGGGCTCGGAGGGCCGATGGGCCTTATCTACGGAAGATTCGGTGATCTCTCCAATGGCAGGGCTGAGATGGGGGCCTTCGAGGCCAATCGAGCACTCATGAGTGGTCGTGGTGACTTCATCAACGCGAGGGTCGCTTCTGACTCATCAGAGATCATCAATGAAGAACCAGAAACATCTTGTTGGGTGGAATCTTACACGGAAACAGAGAACAGCTACGAGTACATCCTTGATTTTGGTGAGGGTTGCCTGACCGATGGAGAGTTCTTCAAAGGAAAGATGATCGAAAGAGGAACTTTCACTGAAGGCACTTTTCAAGATGAGGTCGAGTACATAGGATTCGGCGGCGAGGACTGGGAAGTCAGTGGTACCGAAACATTTGAAGGTACTTGGATGGAGCACCTTGAGGACTCAGCGCTCTGGGAAGCTTCGTACAACTTCACGTCCGACCTCATCGAGAAATACAAGGAAGACGGCGAGGAAGTCGAAGTGAATTACCTAGCATCAGGCGCGGAGGAGATTGACAACCAGGGACTGACCGTATCCGCCGGAGACGAAATCGTCTCTACCAGCACCGGAGAGTCTTACGAGTCACATGTGGAAGAGCCACTCTACCTGGATTTTAGCTGTGGAGAAGACGAGGTGTGGGTTTTTGTCAGCGGCCTGGAGGTCGGTGAGTATACCTATCAAGAAGACGAATTGACCATCACGGGCACCTACTCCATCGACTTTGGAGATGGTACTTGCGACAATCTGGTTGTCGTCACCGAAGACGGAGTATCAGAAGAGATTGATATCGCCGAGGAGTGGGGGTATGACGAGGAATGCGATGAAGAACACGAAAAAGAAGAGCCAAAAGACAATGGCTAAACAGGGTTCGGCTGCCCAGTCCCAGTAGAAGTTGGGGGCCGAAGTGCAAGACTTACGCTTGGAAAATAGATCTCACTTTTTGACGCGCAAGGCCCTTGGCCTTGTCGTCATGGTCCATAGTTAGTGCTTAGCTGAAGTAGTTGGTTGGTCAGAAGGCTCGTAAGTTTCTTGCGAGCCTTCGTTATTTTTTGGGGGTAGGCCAATCTCGTTTTGTCCTCTTTCAGTACACCCTGAGCCTCGATGAGCAATGTGCGCGACAACATTTTCGAAAATTTTCTCGTTCTTTGAAGACAAATCAGAAGACTTGTGAGATATCTGATTGCTTTCTGTTTCCTCCTCATCCTAACTTCTGCAATTCTCGCTCCGTCGGGGACTGATCCAAATGAAGATCGGCCATTTTCGGACCGTGAGGAGCTGTACTTCAAAATTCATTTTGGTTGGTTCACTATCGGAAAGGGCTCCGTAAAGCTGCGCAACGAGGCGCTTGATGTAGCTGAAGACACCTATAGTGTGGAGGCAGAGGGTCGGACCGTGGGATTACTCGGTATCTTCGCCAACTTAGAAGACCGCTTCACGGCTAAGATTGACGGTAGCTCCCTCAAGCCCATAGAAGCTACTCGGAGTATAAAGGATGGTCGCTATTGGCGAAACCAAAAGAATCGATTCTATTTCGAGGATACCGCCGCGGTTCATATCAAAATTGAAGATTTACGGGACGAGTCTAAGAGCACGGAGCGGCTGATTGGGATAGGGGATTCAACGTTTGACATCCTGAGCTCATACCTCTATTTGAGAAGTATTGACTGGGCGTCAAAGCAAGTGGCTGACTCTGTTATGATTGGTACGTTCTACGGAAAGAAGATCTATGACTTCGGCGTTGAGTATGCCGGCACGGAAAAAATCAGGTTCAAAGGCGAGAAATTCCTGACCCATAAGCTCTATGTACTTTTCCCTAACAGCACCGTCTTTCCTGAAGACCGACCCGTAACTGTTTGGGTCACGGCGGACGAAAATCAGCTCCCTCTGAAGATTTCGGCCAGACTGGGAATAGGCAAGGCCACGGTTGAGCTTTCCAGGTACGAGAATCTTCGAAGCCCTAGAAGATATTTCTGATACCTGCCGGGCAGCCGTGCCAGGGCACACGATCCTCTCCTTTCCTATTCTCGATGGTCCCCCCTTGATTTATTACTAAATTCGCACACCCTGGAAGCCATAATTGCCGAAACCCATGTCAACATCAAAGACTTCAGCCGTAGAATTCTACGACAATTTCATTCCAAAGATGACCTATGACTTTCTGCGTCCCAATAAAAGGATAGCAAGCGCCATCTCATTTGTACTGGAGCATTTGTCACAAGACGCAGATCGAGTGCTTGACATAGGATGCGGACTAGGATGGTCATCTAAGGAGTTTGCCAGGAACACAAAGGCCGAGGTCGTAGCGGTAGACTTAAGTCCCAAATTGATAGAACTCGCCGTCGATTTGTTTGGCACCGACCACGCCAGGTACGAAGTCAAAAACGTCAATGACGGCTTTGACGAAGCTAAGACCTTTTCCAGTGTGGTGATGATCGACGTGTTTGAGCATATTGAGAAAGAAAACCGGGAGAAGTTTATCCTAGACATCAAACGAATGCTCTCCCCACAGTTTCAGATTTTCTTCACCTGTCCGACCATTGCACACCAAAACTATCTGCGGGAGTTCAAACCAGAAGGTCTACAGCCCGTGGACGAGGATGTGAGTAGGGAGGACATAGATGAGATCGCCAAGACATTAGGCGGAGAGTTGGTTCATTTCGAAGAGCTCAGTGTCTTTCGGGAAATGGACTATTTCCATGCCATCATCTCCAATTTTGAGGCGACTCCGGCAGCATCCTTTCAGCTACTTTCGAAGGAAGAAAGGGTAAAGACTTTGGTCGATTTCAAAAGAAATGTCCTCAAAAAAGAGATCACGTTTTGGGACAAATGGTGGTTTAGGTTTCCGAAACATGGGCATGATTTGATCTCAGGTGGGCGCAAAAGCAAGAAAATCAAAGGTTGGTAAGTTCGGCTTCCATGGCCTCTTTTTGATGAGCTAGTCAGCGGTGCTCCATGGACTGGGTGTAGTGATCGGCCAGTTTCCTATTCTGCTTCTCCAAATCAAACTCCGCCTCGATCTTGGCCCTTGCCTCCCGGTTGATCTGATCGTCCTGCAGTACCAGAACGTCGGCCAAAACCCTGGAGTAAGCCGCCACGTCATGTTCCTCTACGAGAAAGCCGCTTTCACCATGATGGATGAGTTCTGGTATGCCCGAATGAAAAGTGGAAACCACAGGCAGTCCAGTGGCCATGGCTTCCATGATTACAATGGGAAGGCCTTCCATATCACCCTTGGAAGAAGTTACGCTGTGCTGCAATAGCACATCGGCTTCGCTCATATGTCGCTGAACTTCGTCTGAGGTCTTCACTCCCAAAAACTGGAAGTTGTTTTGAATGCCTAAAGAATGAGTAAGCTCCTTCGCCTGACCCTCCATCGGTCCCCCTCCTATAAACTGGATCTGGATCAGGTGTTCACGACCTCGCATAGTCGTTTGAAGCATTTGCGCGATAGCTTTGATCGTTGATAGATGCCCCTTTTTCTCAACGAACCTACCCACCTGTAAAAACACGATGGGCTTCCCTTGACCAAGCTTTTGCCCAATGGGCTGACGGTCTACATAAGCGAACTTGGAAGTGGAGGCACCCACATAATGAACAACCGCCTGGGAGACATCGACTCCTACCTCCTGTAGGTTGAGCTTGAGCGCTGCAGAGCAACATATGACACTTGTCTCTGGTAATAGGGTTTTCAATGTCCGCACATACTGCGAAGACCGGAGACGCTTGGAAGCATCTGAGCCCCAAAAAGTGATCAGTACCGGGATATCCAAAGCCTTAGCCACTGGAATGATCTTCATGGCATGCGTACCAAAATGGACGTGAATCAAGTCAGGCGAGAGGTCCTGAAGTAGATGCCGGACCTTACCTGCTGTATCTGGAGCGAACTTAAAAGGATTAAACAGGCGAGTCACGCTTTGCAGCATCCCATAGGGTATGACGTGCGTATTGCTAAAAGGGAATTTCTCAGGGTTAAGCCGCTGATGGCACAGGAAATGCAACTCAAAATCGTCTCTGAGTCCGCTGAGCTGACGATAGATGAAGGTCTCTGAATACTTTAGAAAGCTATCGTTGTAAACGAGTACCTTTTTCTTCATCGATTTGCGGTTTTTGGAGGCGAAGCTAATGAGAAAATGGGAGTCGGTACAGATCACAGTTTCCGACTGATTAGAGTCGGGTATCGCTAGAGGCTCCGAGGTCAAATGTGTCAAAGTCAACAACGGCCAAATACAGTGCGGGTCCCTTCTTCTGCCATAGTATATTTGCCGCCTCAAACTTTTGAAAGTGATCCGATCATTTTTATCACAGGCACCAAAAAAACTTCTTTGGATTTGGGCTGCAGGTTTCGCTCTTCGCCTCGTGGCTACTTTCTTCGCGGGCACCGCGCCAGATTATGTTGGTTATCGCTTACCCATTGCCGAATGTCTCACTTCAGGGCAATGGCTATACTGCGATTGTAACTACAACCACACGCCTTTCTATCCTTACCTGAGCGCGCTGATGAATTTGATGTCTGGGGGTATACCCTGGCTCCAAA
The DNA here is from genome assembly GCA_039191945.1 of Bacteroidota bacterium. GTDB lineage: Bacteria > Bacteroidota > Bacteroidia > Cytophagales > Cyclobacteriaceae > JAWPMT01. Next base: position 2,179 of record JBCCXG010000342.1, on the reverse strand, counting down.
CCGTCTTGATCACCCTCCCTCTTGCCATAGGAGACGCATTGGTCGCATTGGTCTTCTACGTATTGCTTGTTCGCATCAAAAAGGAAGATATTGCTTTTAAGGCGTCCGCTTTCTATGCACTCAATCCAATGGCAATCATTGAGGTAGGCATCGCGCATTGGGATGGATTCACCACCTTCTTTTTCTTATTGTCGATGCTCTATTTGCATGACAAAAAGATATTTGGCTCCGGCGTGGCGGCAGGTTTTGGTGTGCTACTCAAGCAGTTCCCGCTCGCGATTGTACTGATTGGTTTTAGCCGAGACAAAAACTTCAAACGCGCTTTCCTCCTTGGCACCACGACCGTCTTTGTGGTACTTCTTGGTTTCCTGCCTTTCTTGCTTAAGTGCCCAGAAACCTTTTTCCAAAATCTTGCCGGTCATCCCTTGTGGAAAGGGGCCGCGAGTTCAGAGGTCGGCATTGGTACGCTAAAGGACGTCTCGGAGCGCCTCTCCGTTCCCCACGCGAAATTGATCTGGGTCGGTTTGTTCGTGGCACTGATTGGCATTCCTTTCTTCAAAACCAACGAACGGAATTACTTCTACTATGCAGGGCTCGTGTTGGTGACCCTAGCCTATTTCACGTTCGTGACGCACAGGCAACTCCTTATCTGGGCGATGCCCTTCTTGATCGTGCTGACGCTCGAAAAAAAGACTTACGTTCCCTTCGCGCTGGTCTTTGTCGGTTATGCCATCCGGATTATCAAGCCCGACTGGTACTTTGGACTACTCCATTTGGGCGTCGGCGTATGGTATTACATTGCCTTTTTCAAAACGCTCACTGATCGTCAACATGCCGGATAAAGTGGAAAAGATCGCCATGGGTTTAGGGACCTTCAAGCGTCCCAAGATGCTCTCTGATACGCTACGTTCTTTGAGCGAAATCGAACTGCCTGAGAATACAAATGTGACGCTTGTCCTGGCAGACAATGATAAGGAAGCTACAGCAGAAGAGGTCTTCGAGCAATTCAAGCCCCAGTTCCCTTTCGAGGCCCGGTACCTGGTCGTGGAGGAACGAGGCATCATCAATATGCGCAATCGGGTGCTGGAAGAAGCACTCTCTTTGAATGCCGATTACATTACTTTCGTCGACGATGATGAGAGGGTAAAGCCGGAGTGGCTCAAAGTCATGCTCCATACCCTAAAGCAGTACGACGCAGATGTAGTGGATGGGGCCGTCGAACGGATCTTACCGGAAGAAACACCCCCATGGGTCGTCAAGGGCAAATTCCTGGAATGGCACAATTTCAAGACAGGTAGTCTGCGGCAATCCGGCAGTACGAGCAATATTATCTTCAAAAGGAAGATCATCGACGAATACGGCTTGAGGTTCCATCCCGCACTCAATTTCGCTGGTGCATCTGACACTTTCCTATTCAAACAAGCAGCGCTCAAAGGCGCGAAGATCGTATGGCTCAACGAGCGGCTTGTCCACGAATATTTCCCGCCCAGTCGCGTGACCCGTCAATGGATCTTGAAGCGCGCCTTTCGCCGTACGAATTCCAAGTTTATCCGAAATCGCCTGGAGCACGGCTACCCCAGGGCCGCCTTTACGATGTTTTTCGAAGGTATTTTTCAACTTGTCGCTGGGGGCCTGCTTTCGGTCCTCTCCCTCCCTTTTGGTCAAATCGCCAGGGTGCACGCCCAGCGAATCTTTATGAAGGGCCTGGGTACCTTCAATGGTATTTTCGGAGGGGTCTACGAAGAGTATAAGAACACTCACGGGCATTAAGCTCGATACAATTTCGCCTTGCATACTTGTCACCTTGCTTTCGGAAATAACCCATTTCGAACACTACCTTAGGGTGACGCCGGGTGTTTCCACCCGGCGACTAGCTCACTAGAAGAACTCTCTGTAATCCGTGACCTTGACTCTTGGCTGACGGCCAATCTCATAAAACATCGCACTTGAGTAAGAATACTTTTCGGGTACATCAGCCAGGTTCCAGTGAACCCTGGAGTGGATTGTCGTGGATGTAATCGAGTTTAGTTTCAAACACCTCCTTAGTTTCGAGGTATACATCATCAAACCGATCAGTCCAGACCTTGAAGACTCTATTCGGAGCATCGAATCTGATTTTGTCCAATTCGACGACACCCCTATCCTCTTCTATTCTTTGTCGCAATCTGGTTGATGTGAA
>JBCCXG010000341.1:0-6855 GCA_039191945.1 Bacteroidota bacterium | reverse complement strand
GAAAAATCTCCGGATGTCATCTTGTTCATCGATGAGCTGCACACGATCGTAGGGGCTGGAGGCGCATCGGGTTCCCTGGATGCCTCTAATATGTTCAAGCCTGCACTCGCGAGAGGCGAGATTCAATGCATAGGTGCTACGACACTAGATGAGTACCGACAGTACATCGAAAAAGATGGGGCTCTGGCTCGTCGATTCCAAATGGTCATGGTGGATGCCACTACGCCGGAAGAGACCATTCAGATTTTGGACAACATCAAAGACAAGTACGAGGATCACCACCATGTGAATTACACGAAGGAAGCGGTGGAAGCCTGCGTACAACTCTCTGACCGCTACATCAGCGACAGGTTCCTTCCTGACAAGGCCATCGATGTATTGGATGAAGCGGGTGCCCGCGTGCACATCAACAACATCAATGTGCCTGACAAGGTGATCACACTCGAAGAGCAAATCGAGGAAGTAAAAAAGGAGAAAAATCGCGTAGTTAAGAGCCAGAAGTATGAAGAGGCTGCACAACTGCGGGACAAAGAAAAGAAACTGCTTGCCCAGTTGGAAGAGGAAAAGGTAAAGTGGGAAGAAGAGACGAAGACGCGCCGCTACCAGGTCGATGAAGACAACGTAGCGGAAGTCATCGCGATGATGACGGGTATTCCCACCAAACGCATCGCGCAGAAGGAAGGTGAGAAGCTACTCAATATGAAGGTAGAGCTTGGCGAAAGAGTCATCGGCCAGGCAGAAGCAGTGGAGAAGCTGACAAAAGCAATTCAGCGTACCAGGGTTGGATTGAAAGATCCGAAGAAGCCCATTGGCACATTCGTCTTCCTCGGACCTACGGGTGTCGGTAAAACGGAAATGGCCAAGGTATTGGCAAGCTATCTTTTCGATAAGGAAGATTCGCTGGTCCGAATTGACATGTCGGAATACATGGAGAAGTTCTCGGTCAGTAGACTAGTAGGAGCGCCTCCGGGATATGTCGGGTACGAAGAGGGCGGACAGCTCACTGAAAAGGTGCGTCGCAAGCCCTACTCCGTAGTACTGTTGGACGAAATTGAAAAGGCGCACCCTGACGTATTCAATATTCTCCTGCAGGTGCTGGATGATGGAATCTTAACGGATGGACTGGGTCGACGAGTAGACTTCCGAAATACCATCTTGATCATGACTTCAAACATAGGAGTACGTGACCTGAAAGACTTCGGCGCGGGCATAGGTTTTGCCACGCAATCCCGTCGCGAGAGTATGGATGAATTGATGAAATCAACCATCCAAAATGCCTTGAAAAAGGCCTTTAGCCCTGAGTTCCTCAACCGCCTGGACGACGTGATTGTCTTCAACAGCTTAGAGCGAGAGCACATCCATCAGATCATCGATATCTCTTTGGACAAGCTGTTCAAGCGAATTGTAGACCTTGGCTACGTAGTCGATCTGACGAAGAAGGCAAAGGACTTTATTGCGGAGAAAGGCTATGATCCTCAGTATGGAGCACGACCACTCAACCGGGCTATTCAGAAGTATCTCGAGGATCCGGTGGCGGAAGAAATCTTGAAAGGGGACGTGCAGGAAGGGGATACTATCGTCGCAGACTGGGATGGTAAAGCAGAAGTACTCAGCTTGAAACACAAGAAAAAGAAGGGTACCACCAAGCAGGAAAACAAGAAGGAAGAAGACTAAATACACATAAGCCCTGATCGGATCAGGGCTTTCTTTTGAGGATTTTGGTTTATATTGTAAACTAATTTATACTTGCCTCGTTAGATAGAGTAAATAAGATTGGAACATGAAGGAAGACGCTCTCTCTCCCGACGAAAGCCTGGAATTGATCACAACGATGATTAACAAGGCGAAGGCCAACTTCGCCCAACGCGGTAGTTTCTACTTCCTACTTTGGGGGGTGGTGATCGCGCTGTCCAACCTGGGTCATTACGTATTGATGGCATTTACCAGTTATCCTCATCCCTACATCGTCTGGCTATCAATCATCCCGGCAACCATCGTGACAACGTGGTACAGTCGGAAAAAGCAGCACAACAGTTTAAAAGCCCATGGGATCGATCGCATTTACGGCCAGCTCTGGTGGGCGATATTCGTCAGTATCATTTGTGTGTTGATCTTCATGGACAAGATCGGTTACCAAAGCACACCCATCATTCTCCTCTTGGCCAGTATCGGCACCTACGTTTCAGGTCAAACCTTGCGCTTTCGGCCTTTGGTATGGGGTGGATTACTCATCTTCATTTGTGCGATCGTATGTTTCCTGATACCGCAAACTGAGCAGTTTCTAGTGGCAAGTGTCGCGATGGTTCTGGGCTATCTGGTACCAGGATTCATGTTGAAAAAACAGGAAAATGCCCGACTTTAAGCACCTCGACCCTTTGCTACACTCACAACTTCGCCTGGCAGTCATGTCCATTCTGGTCAGCGTGCAGTCCGCAGAATTCGTCTACCTCAAGGAGCAGACCAATGCTACCGCGGGCAATCTAAGCGTACAAATTGAGAAGCTATCAGCAGCAGGATACATCCAAGTTGAAAAGAGCTTTAAAGGAAAACGGCCACTGACCACTTGCTTCATCACCAAGCAAGGGATAAAGGCCTTCGAAGACTATGTCAAAGCCCTTCGGGGATACATCGACTAATTTTTTTGCCCATTTAGTTTACAAAATAAACCAATTTATAATCATGAGAATTCAATTATCCATTACACTAGCAGCATTTATCTGCACAATCTCACTGGCCCAAAATATGGAGTACAGTGCTTACCTGACTACCTCCCTATCCTTGTGGGAACGGGCCGTGGCTGAGAAACAGGCGCATTTTGATCAAAACTCATCCATAGAAAATCGTTACCAGTTGGCCCTGACTCAATTCGGCCTGGTCAACGCCACGATGAAAGATCAGGAGGAAAAAACCTTCAATAAGTATGCAGATGATCTTGAAGATCATCTCGATTACCTCATCGACGAAGGCTATCAAGCAGCGAATGCAAAGGCCTTGCTCTCCGGGCTATATGGCTTCAAGATCGGTCACTCTTCGTGGAAAGGTATGTTTTTGGGTAGCAAAGCGTCTAGCCTCGCAACAGCGGCCCTCAGTGAAGACCCTGAGTCTCCAATCGTAAGGAAGATGTATGCCAACAATAAACTCTTTACTCCTGAAGTATGGGGAGGAGATGTATCGGAAGCCATCAAATCTTACGAGCGAAGTCAAGAGCTGTTCGAAGCGCAAGACACCGACACGTTCAATTGGATGTACCTCGACAACTTCGCTTGGTTAGGTCAGGCCTACCAGCAAAAGGAGAATTACGCAGCGGCGGAAGCAACCTACAAAAAGGCGCTTGAAGTCGAACAGGGATTCAGCTGGATCAAATACGGATTGCTACCCGCCCTTGCTCAAAATGACTAAGTTCTGGGCAATCTTCCTTTTCACGAGTTGCTGCGTCCCTCTTCGCTTGTGGGCGCAGCAATCTCTCGGAGGCCTCGTAGTAGATGGCGAGACGGGTATGCCGCTGCCCGGAGCACACATCCGATGTCTGCAACACTGGGAGATCGGTACGGCTACTCAGGTCGATGGTAGCTTCACACTCCACTATGAAGGGAGTGCACCGACCGATTCCATCTACTTCTCCTTTGTCGGCTATCAGGATACCATCCTCTCAGTAGGTACACTATTGGCACATCATAAGGTGCCGCTACGACCCAGTGTCGTGGTATCCGAGGCGGTGGCTGTGGTCGCGGAACGGTTTGTTGCAGAAGACTACAGTATCAAAAAGATTAATCGACTGGATATCTACCAAAATCCTAACGCCAAGGCCGACCCAGTGCTTGCGGTCAACTCCCTTCCCTCATCGACGACGACTGATGAATCTGCCAATGTGAGCTTCAGGGGCAGCAGTCCATCAGAAACGGGACTGTTTTTCAACCAAGTACCAGTGTACGACTATGTCCGCTTCTCCCAATTGAACGGCATCGGGACCTTCAGCTTATTCAACACCGATATGGTCCAAAGTGTACAGGTCTTCCCGGGCAATCCGCCACTGGAGTTTGGCAATACCGCTTCCGGCCTCATCGCCATACAAACCACATGGAATCAGCCTGAGGCAGCTGAGTACCAGTTTTCAGCTTCGCCAGCCAGCTTTGGTTTGAGCACCCGACAAAAACTCGGAGAGAAGCAGGGGCTACATGTCTACGCAAACTATCAACCTTCCTTCCTTTTAAAGGCCATCAACCCCAACGCACTGGAAGACATCCCACGGTTCCAATCGTACGACGTGGGTTTGCACTATACTCACGCACTGAGCGATAAGACCTCACTGAAGGTATTTCAATACTTCCTACGGGAACGCTATACCTTCCAGTTTCGCTCGCCCAGCTTCTCGGGCCCACTAGAGCAGCGAAGATTTCGAAGCCTGTCCATCGGAAACCTCAACCACCAGCTAGGACCTGGTAGGCTATCCGCCAATGTAGGTGTCGCAGGGAGCAAGGCCTCTTTCGCTTACAGTCAATTCTCCTTCCAACCCGAAGGAGTGGACTACTACGCCTCACTCAACTACCACCTTGAGCTACCAAAAACCGGGCTCAAAGGAGGTATCACCTATGACCGCAGAACCAATCGCTTCTACGGGAGAGTACCGACCTTCGCCTTTGCCATGGGTGAAGATCATCCATTCATAGATCAAAACAGCCGAGGTGACCGTGCGGTGCTCGAAGGATACTTTTCCTTGTCTCATCAAGTCACAGATCGGTGGCGAGCGGGACTGGCCATACGGAAGAACATCCCCAACACTCAGCAAGAAAGCTACTGGAGTTACCAAATCAATACCAATGCCGACCTGAGTGACGTGCTCAATCTAAAGTTGGCCTACGGACGATACCACCAAGTCCTATTGGCAAGCGAAAGGTTCCGCGACAACGAATTGCTCACCACTTCACAAATCTCTGCAGATCTGACCTTGAAGCTAAAAGGTCACCAGTCGATCTTGTCGGTCTTCATGAAGGACCGGAAAGTTGTAGGGGAGCAGGAAGAGATTTTTGGGGTCGAGCTAGCACAAGAGGGCAGCCTCAATAGGCAATTGGAATACAGCTTCTCGTATACTTATCTCAATGCAGACCTCCGACGTGGCGAAGAAAACCTACGAGGGCCTTTCGACCTGAGCTACTTTGCACGAGCAGCTTTGTCCTGGCAACCGCTTGACAATTGGAACATTGGAGCTAGAATGCTGGCCCGTCAAGGAGTAAACTACCGGCCGATCGACGGAGCGGACTGGAATCCAACATTGCAAGTCTTTGAGCCGCCAGCCAGTACTCGACAAGATCGCCTTCCGGCTTATAAAAATATAGACCTCAGTCTCTCGTACTTGTGCGGACTAACCGAGCGAACCGCAGCCGTATTCTTCGCTAATGTGTCCAATATATTTGACTGGCAAAACGCTAGAGGTCCCGTATATGCTGAAGACTACAGCTTTGACGACTACAGTCGATTTGCTCGGAGAATTTTCTACTTCGGGGTGGTGATCAATTGGCATGGCGAATGATCACCTCCGCTAGCTACAACTGGTCCACGATCTGGCGGAAGCGGCCTTCCCAGTTGGTCTTTGGAATGTGCGCCGAGTTGAAGGAGACAATGACAATCTTCTTCCGGGGCATCACGTATAGGTACTGATCATAAAGGCCTTGCGCCATGAAGTCTCCGTACTCCTTGAGACCCATGATCCACTGGTTTTGATAGCCCCATATGCCCCCGTCGGTTCTGTCCAGTTGGATGGACTCTTCTATCCACTGTTCAGGAATGATTTGTTCACCCTCCCAGACACCTCCTTGCGCCATGAGCTTACCAAACTTTGCATAGTCTCTGGCCACGGCATTGACACAACAAAAGGCCTTCTCTAGTGGCTCCTTTTCGTAAGTACTCCAGAGCGCCTTATTGGTCGTACCAATGCGCGACCAAATGCGTGATTCGAAATAATCACTAAGCGACTCACCAGTGGCCTCCGCCAGTACAAGGGCCAAAAGTTGCGTATTGGCCGAATGATAATGAAAGGAGGTCTCAGGCTCTTCGTCGATCTTTAGCTTCTTCAGTGTCTTTTGCAAGTCCTTCCCGTAGTAATACCTTGCAATGTCATTGTTGAAAGGATTGACATAACTCTCATTGAACTTGATGCCGCTCGTATGATTCAGCAGATGCTTGATCTTGATCTTTTCAAAGCCAGGCCGCTCCTGAAGTTGTGGGAGATAATCCGTGATCGGATCCTCATCGCTGGTGATCGCCCCCTCTTGTATGGCAATTCCTACCAAAGCAGACACAAATGATTTGGAGATAGAAAAAGAGGTGAGCAGGCTTTGGGCATCATACCCCTTAGAATACTTCTCAAAGAGCACCTTATCATCTTGGATGACCAGAAAAGCGATGTTTTTACTGCCTTCTAAGAACTCCTCTAGTGGGATATTTTTCCGTTTCTTCCCGTAAAACATGTCCACATAGAGAGATTCGGAAGGGAGCCGCTGCTCAGAAAAGTGCCATCGATCGTCGGAAGGCTCAATGATTTTATTTGGGAAACGCTTATAGTCGTCCTGATTGGCCAGATTCAATGTAACTAGCCGGTAGGGGGTACATGCTCCAAGGAGCAAAATGACGAGGATTGAGTAGAGACGACCCATGGTATAGCGCACTTCCCAAACAACGAAAGTATGCGTTACGATGTTGCCATACAAAGGAAGCGTTGTAAATGGGACAACTGCCCGGATGAATCGGGCAGTTTCATGAGTCAAAGGATATACTTGCGGCGGGGGCAATGCACTATAGCTGCGCCCGACCCTACTTGGTCTTGGGCATGAAATGGACTCACAAGTGATCTAATCCTTT
>JBCCXG010000340.1:0-6858 GCA_039191945.1 Bacteroidota bacterium | reverse complement strand
CGGGTAGTTTTGCGGGACAATTCGATTGCCAACCACCAAGTCTTCCCAACCGTCCTTGTCATAATCGATCGAGGCCACTGCCCGACCGGAAAAGGCATACTGCTGCAGGGCCTCCAAGGGCACAGGTGCGACCGTCCCAGATTGAAACCCATCATAGACTCGGTCCTTGTAGTAGGGATCGCCAAGGGGGCCCTCATTGCCACCGCTCATGACATAAATCTCCTGATCGCCATCGTTGTCTAAATCGAAGAACGCCGCACCGAGGTCCTCCTTCTCAGGATCGGCTCCATCAACGATTTTCTCGAACCGCTCTCCCCTGACCTGGTAAATGCTAAAGGGTTGATTCATAGCTCCTCCGACAAAAAGCATCTTGGAATCCTCGTCATATGCCATCATCGGACCCATGGTCGACTGCTTATAGGGCAACAGTACCTCTCGAGCAAAGTCATCAAACGCATTCTCCTGGTGACTGAAGCCGAGCCCCAGCTCGCTAGCGTCTAACGAACGGTACATCTCATCGTCAACAGTACCTACGATAGCGCCACTATTGCGTTCCTCGCGGGAAAAGGTCAGTACTTGATTAGCATCCACGTCGTTTTTTACCTCCACTTCCCCATCTGGCCACTCGATTTTCACCTTTGAGACTTTTGCTACTGGACCCAATCCAAAATGTGCGATGGGTTCGACGGCTGACATGTACCCTCTCACCCGCTTTATCTCCTGTATTTGAGTCTGTTCGCCATACGCTATGGTAATTTTGGCAAAGGACTCACTATTCTCACCCGTTACCTTGACACGTAGGTAGTTGGCCGCATTGCCCCGAAGGTTTTCGAAGAGGTGCGCTTCGCTATCCATGTTGTTGACCACCAGGTCCAGGTCTCCATCCAGGTCCAAATCAGCAAAAGTTGCGCCATTTGAGTAGGTTGGATCCCCCAACCCCCATTGATCAGCGACCTCTTCAAAATCCAGGGCCTCACTGCCTCGATACATCAAATTGGGCAAACGCTCAGAGGGCATCGCATCATACAATTCATTTTTCACATCAAGAGGCACGTCTCCGATATAGCGGCTTTGGGCATCGTTAACTGCATTTTTGAAGTCATTGTCCAATGCATACCTTCGATAACCGTTGGTCACATAGATGTCTTTATAGGAATCTCCATCAAAATCCTCCATCAATACCGCCCAACTCCAGTCGGTCTTCGCTAAATGTCCATAGTGAGCGATGTTGTCGAACTGACCCTGACCATCATTGAGCTGCAAGGAATTGAACATGTATTGGCTTTGAAAACCAAATCCATCAACGAGAAGGTTAAACGCCTCAGGATCCATCGAGGCCATGAGCGTCTTCGAACGCTTATGATCACTTGATGCCATATCCAAGACGAAAATATCCTGCTGTAGGTCATTGTTGATATCAGCAATGTCCACACCCATGCCGTAGAAGGAAACTTGACTGGTGCGCTGCGCAATCTGATCGGCGAAAAAGCCCTTCCCATTATTGATAAACAGGATATCTGGAATGTAGTAGTCATTGGCCATGTAGATGTCTAGCCAGCCATCCTGATTGATATCGCTGATCACCAAGCCTAGGCCAAACGTGGGACGGTAGATCCCCGAAGCCAACGTCACGTCCTTGAAGACACCGTCATCATTTCTGTACAGGTGGCTACTGCTCTCATATGCCAAGTTTCTATCCTTGAATAGTATCTGATGGAAACTTGCCGGATCGACGCCATACAAGGGGTTTTCATTCATGACAAAACAGTCCAGATCGCCGTCTTTGTCGTAGTCAAAAAAAGCTGATTGCGTACTGATCGATTGATCCGCCAAACCCAGGAGCTCAGCCGATTCCTCAAACGTCAAGTCGCCTTGATTGAGGAGGAGGAGGTTCTTGCGTTGTTCTGCCTCATGTGGTCCACCTTGCGACACATAGATATCGAGATAGCCGTCAGCGTTGACATCAGCAAAAGTGACGCCATTGGACCAGTACTTCCCCTGATTGATCCCTGCGCTCTCGGAGATGTCCTCAAAACGCATGTCCCCCTTATTGAGGTACAACCTGTTAGGAACCTGATTGCCACAGAAGAAAATATCCGGAAGGCCATCATTATTGACATCGCCAACACCAACGCCCGCTCCGTTGTAGAAGTAATCAAAATCAAAGAGGTTGAAGTTCGTCGCGACGTCGTGCTGTATGACATTTGCGAAATCGATGTTACTTTCTCGGCTGCTGACCAATTGAAATACCGGTCCTTTCCCACTGGCCCCTTGCTGAGTTGCCTCCTGACAACCGAAGGAAAGCAGTATCATGCCAATAATAACTTTTGCTTTCATCAACCTTCTTTTCATCTCAAGCTCTCTCCTATTTCAAAGACAAAATTGCCCCAAGCGGTTCTTCAGGATAAGTAAAATGACAAAAAAAGAGGATGCCTTCTCAAGCATCCTCTTTTCTTACATATATAAGAGATTCTTACTCTACCGTAAATGGCACTCCACCGGGGAAGGTCACTGTAGTTACAGCTCCTAAACCATTGTCGGGATTTTGCCATGTGATGACCCAATCGTCGCCATCAATTACTGATGAATACGACCAAGTTGTACCGAATTCGTCAGTGGTAAGGTCAAATGTAACCACTCCACAACGATCGATAAACTGGAAACCTGCAGGACCTCCACTATCAAAGCACTCTTCGGCCGTTCCAAAGGTCCAATCATCAAACTCGTACTCGCCGATACCAATGACATCTCCAGCGCTAGAAATCTCAGCAGTACCCGTCACAGTTGCAGGTGCGCCGTCGCAAGTAATCGACGTTGAGCTCACAGCGTACATTCCCGTTACATCTGAAGAACAGCCTACGAAAAGCTGGAAATCAAAGTAACCTTGGAAGAAAGAGCTTTCTACTGTTGCAGAAGAGTTCACAGCATTGAACACTCGACCATTGCTATGCGTCAGTCTTCCCGCAACACGAAAGCGATCTTCCGCTGCCAAATCGTCATTGGACAGACCAAAAGCACCCAGCAAATCAGCGGATGTAAAAGAGATTGATGGGCTTTGCATGAAACCACCATCATTCATTGTAAAATCCGCGGAAGTGTAAGAGCGAAACTCCGTTACCGTCTGATCATCGCCATCGGCAGGATCATAGACGACGTCGATGGAAAACGCGTCTGTCAAAGAACCATTCTGCTCATCTACAAACTCTACGACATAGGAGTGCGTAAACGCGTCTAGGTCATTCAAGTCAACCAAGAAATTACCAGAGTTCTCTACTAATCTAGCATAGGCTCCTATCTCGAGATCCTCGTAGTAGAAAATGGGTGCAGCATCCTCATCCTCACAAGAAAATGTGAAGCACACAAGACCCATCAATATTACTTTAAATAGATTTTTCATTTCTCAAAAATGTTTTGATCAATAAACAGCAGACGTTCCTGGATCCCAGAAAACTCGATCAGCTTCTGTCTTTTGATTCGCGTTTATGTTACGATCTACGAAAGCGTTAGGATACCTAAATGATCGAGGGAAATCTCCCGCTCCTTCAGGTTGCAAAGCAGGCTGCATGTTGGCAGGCATACCCGTACGACGGTACATGTTGAACGCCTCCAGGCCATTACCAAACGCCGCGAGGTAAAACTCCTTCACGATTACATCCAATCGCTCTGCGTCGCTACCGGCCTCGTTATAAAGTCGAGTGACCAAGGCAATGTAGTCTGTGATATCGTCGTCACTCATACCGAAAGTAGCACGAATGGTCGACTCCACTCCATTCACCGTGATGGTGCTGGACATCTTATCTTCTACTAAAGACTCAAAACCTCGCACTTTATTCAGGGACTTTTCTACACCACTCACGAGCAGCGCCAGAGGGTCTCCAGCTGTTCCCAGCGTCAGCGCCGCCTCAGCACGCATAAAGTCGACCCAAGACGAAAGCATGATAGGCAAAATACCTAACCCTTGACCACCGTCTGCTCCAAGATTTTGTGTATTTACAAAATCATTGGCGTCAAAATCACCAGCAGCGGGATATAGGCCATAAGCGGTCCGGATCGCTCCATCGGCAGGGATCCCTGACCCATTGAGGTGATCGCGACCTGTGTAGCCATCCGTACTCGCATAGCAATAAGGCAATCGATCTTCACCGGCAATGCCTTCCCAAGATGACGGCTTAAACGCCTGATCTGGCAATCCGGAAAGTAAGCAACCGAAAGAATCTGCAGGCTGCCGATCTGAGCTATTCACTTTACGGAAAAAGTAATAGCGAAGTCTGGGATCTCTCAACGCTGTGGTACCATCGGTATCAACCTTATCGGCGCGAAGGAGCCACATGTAGTAATTCGACATGTAGTCGCCATCAGCCTGCTCCCACATGTTGTCGTACAATTGGCTTCGGGAGTTAGGATTGATCCGAGTCCGTCCATAGTTGAATTGGAAGTCCTCAGAAACGTCGTCGATGAAGTCACCACCAGAGATAATACTATTAAATCCTGCCGCATCTCCTGAAAGGAAAGCCGCGCGCAACTTAATCGTATTGGCCAGGGTAATCCACTTCGCCGCATCACCACCGTAGAAATTATCAAAATCTGGAGCAATATCTCCTGGACTACTTAAGAGTCCTATTGCTTCATCCAACAACGCGTCTGCAGAAGCATAAACACTCTCTCCGCCATCTACATTGGGCGCCAAGTTGTCGATACCTCCACCTGCTTCGCTGAAAGGTATGTCAACGAAGACATCTACCATCGCCATAAGCATGTAAGCCTCCATGACGAGTGCAGTTCCTAAGTGAATGTTCAATCCCTGCTCTTCAGCGAGCCCTCTAATCGCGCCTACATCCGGCAAGAAATCTGCGTAGAAGGTGTTCCACAAGAAATCAAACTCCGCAGGCAGCGTTGCTGCTGGGTAGTTAGGACTCGTGGCGTTATACATTCTGCTCACCTCGCCAGCTTGCTCTTCGATCTCGAATAGCGCCAACTCCAGATCCAACTGAAGCTGATTGTACAAGGAGTTAATATCCGCCGACTCGATGGCTGGCTGGTTTGGGTTGTCTTGAAGGTCCAAATCCAAGTCATCGCATGACCATACCAATAGTGCGATCAGCGTCACTGATAGAATACTTTTCTTCATGATTATTGAGATTTTATGAAGCGTCTCTTAAAAAGTTAGGCTAAGTACCACACCATATCTCCTTGCTGTAGGAGCAGTTCGGAAGTCGAAACCTCGGGAGTTACCTACACCTGTACTAGAAATCTCGGGATCGAAATTCAAGCCTTCAGGTGTGTTAGGTGCGTTGAACCACAAGTTCTCGCCAGAGAGTGTGATGTTCATTGCTCCGAAAGGCGTGTTTTCTAGAATGCCCTGAGGCATAGCATAAGAAAGTGATGCTTGACGCAATCTCAACACGGTTCCATCAAATACGAAGCCTTCACCATTGAAGAACGAGTTAAATGCTTCGTCTCCGATATATACCTGAATATCATTCTCAGTTCCGTCACCTTTGACAGCGTTAGGAAGAATTCTAGGAAGGTTTCGGTCGATATCACTATCTGTAGAGTTACCTCTTGCAAGCAATGCCGCAGCAGTGGATGAGTAGATGTCACCACCTTTCACATACTGGAACTGGAAGCCAAGTGACAGACCTTTCCAGCTGAACGTGTTGAACAAGTTCATCTGATAATCAGGGTTGGGATCTCCAATGACCGCGAAGTCAGAACCAATCTGGTAAGATCCCTCTTGGTCTACGATGAATCGTCCTTGATCATCCTTCAAAAGCTGCTCGCCGAAGAATACACCATACTGCTCTCCTGGGATGGCATAAGCGCCAACATCGCCCAATGTACCTTGCGTCTCAGCTCCCTCAATGAAGGCCGCAGCGTCAATTTGCACCCGCTCGATTCCTTCCAAGATGGAGTTGACTTCACTGATATTTCGTGTGAAGTTCCATCGTGCATCCCATCGTACAGGACCTGGGATTGGTACTGCCAAATCCAAGGCAAGCTCAATACCTCTGTTGACCACATCCGCAGCGTTGACCGCCGTGGCAAGGAAACCAGTAGCGGGATCCAGAGGAAGATCAACAATCAAATCCGTAGACTGCTTGTTGTACAAAGAGAGATCCACTCCAAAACGACCCTGGAAGAATCGACCTTCCAAACCGAACTCGAATTCTTCAATAAGCTCGTGCTCAAGATCCGGGTTACCTAGGAAGTTATCTACTGTATTGGTATTGAGGACAACACCATTAGCGGTCACGAATGAATTCGTCTCAGAACCCAATACGCTTCTTGTTCGATATGGATCAGGATATCCTGCCGATGTTCCATATCCGAAACGGAACTTCAAAAGGTTCACCATGTTGCTGTTGGTGATTGACGGGATCGCGTCTGAAGCAACAAAAGACAAACTTGCTGACGGGTAGAATACTGAACGATTGTCTTGCTCCAATGTAGAAGTCCAGTCATTACGACCCTGTAAGTTCAAATAGAGGAAGTCCTTGTAACCGAAAGTACCTGTCAGATAAACTCCATTGGTTCTTTCTTCAGTCAAGAAACTGAAGTTATTATGCTGAATGAAGTTTTGGTGGTTGAACAGGTTATAAACGAACTGCTGCTCACTGTTGGCTACAGTTACACGTTGAGTTTCAGCTCGTAGGTTGACTCCCAAGATACCATCCACTGTCAAGTCTGGTGACAATCGGAAATTATACACCAAGTTCAGGATTTGATCCGTCAAGAAATTGGTTGTGTTTACCGTTGTCAGCTCACCATCTGGCTGGCGTGGTCCTCCCTTGTTGATGAATCGAGTATTTCTCTGATCGTAGTTGTCCAAAGAGAGACGATACAGCAACGAGAAATTCT
>JBCCXG010000339.1:0-6862 GCA_039191945.1 Bacteroidota bacterium | reverse complement strand
GTGTTGTAGGAAACCGGAGTATTGCAGCGAGTTGAGGCTCAGCTCATTAAAGATGCTCTCCGTGATGGTCACAAAGTCCGCGGAATCAAGAAACGCATACTCGTTGATGCGATCCTCGATCACTTGCCAGCTGACCCCTGTGCCAAACTCCACTAGGTTTTGATCATTGATAACCAGCTCATTACGCGACTCCACATTGACAATATTGGCCAGCAAGTCGTTGCGACCATAATTGTAGTTGGTGCCTATGCCGAGGATAGTCACGCAATCGTCGAATGCACTGGAATTGGGGTTGTTATCGATGTCGCAAAGACGATATCCTCCTTCTACGTCAAAGTACTCGCTCTCCAACGTGCGTACGCCCGCAGCTATCAGATTCGTGGTAAACTTTCGATTGACCCGATGTCTCAGCTTACTCCCGATCTGGTAGGTGTCATAGTTGAGGATTTCCTGACCAATAAAAGCTGTCTGCAGCCGAAAGCTCGCCTCTACCGATCCGAACTCAGTCTGCTGAGAGATGGGTTCGGTCAAGTACCGGTTGCGTGCATAGGAAAAGAGCACACTGAGTTTTGTCCGATTGACATGGACGCTTTCCTTCTTGGTCAGGTCAAAGGTCAGAAGGGATTGCGCATCCGTAAAAGTCGGGAAGTATTGTCCTTCTACCTCCAGTGTGTTGAGAATGTAACGCGAGTCTCGATGACGAATACCTACTATATACTCTGCACGATCACTGCCTAATGCACCGCCAATGTAGGCCGTACCACCCAGCAGCCCCAACGTGACGGCCCCCTCCTGATATCGAGGGGATTTGTAATCGATGTTCAAGCTGGAGGAGAGCTTATCGCCGTACTTGGCTTCCCAACCGCCAGCGTAAAAACTGATATCCTGAACTAAGTCAGGATTGACAAAGCTGAGGCCCTCCTGACGGCCAGAGTTCGCCAGAAAAGGTCGGTAGATCGGGATGTCATTGACGTACACGAGGTTTTCATCGAAGTTTCCTCCTCTAACCGAATAGGTAGCCGCCAGCTCATTGTTGCTGGTGACGCCAGGAAGCGTTGCCAGCACCTGGGAAAAATCTCCGAAAGCGGACGGTACAGCTTGAGCACTTTTGGGACGGATACGAATGACGGGAGCGACGGATTCGGGTTGTGGGGTGCGGGAGTCTGTAATGACCACACGGTCCAAGACTTCCCGGTCTTCCTCCAGGACAATATCTCTGGTCTGTGTACCAGTCTCAGTGAAAACGATGACGACCTCCTGCGACTCATAGCCCACGAAACTGTACATAATTCGCGTAGAATCCGTTTCCAGTGTTATTGTGTATCTCCCTTCGGCATTTGAGATCGTTCCTCGACCAGACCGTAGGTTTTTGATATTGGCACCGAGTAAGGGCTCTCCTGCTCTATCGGTCACAAGGCCCTCTAAACGGTACGCTTGTGAGAAGGCCGAGCAGGAAAGGAAGAGCAAGAAGGCTTGGCAAAGGTGTTTGATCATGCAGGCGTTAACTGTTCCTCAATGCTTCAATGTACTCCACGGGGTCTGGCGCTTTGAAAACCGCACTGCCGGCCACCAACATCGTGGCCCCAGCCTCTCTCAACTGCGTGGCATTGTTCACTGACACGCCACCATCCACCTGAATCTCCAGGCTCGGGTTGAGGCTATTTGCCAGGGCACGCAGTCTGTGTATCTTATCATAGGTGCGGTCTATAAAAGATTGCCCTCCGAAACCAGGATTAACAGACATAACCAGCACCAAATACACCATGGGTAAGATATCCATCAGCGCTTCAACTGGCGTATGCGGATTGATGACAACACCAGGCTTAGCGCCCAGGTCTCGAATGGCCGAAACCGTTCGATGCAAGTGTCGACACGCTTCTTGATGCACTGAAATAATCTGAGCGCCACTTTTTACGCAATGCGTCAGATAGGGATCCGCATCCTTTATCATCAAATGAAAATCCATCGGCTTGCTCGCCTGCTTGAAGATGGCTTGAGTGACGGGAAAGCCAAAGGAGATGTTGGGCACAAAAACACCATCCATCATATCAATGTGCAGGTAATCGCAGGCACTGTTATTTAGCATTGCGATCTGGTCATTGAGCTGACCAAAGTCCGCGGCTAAGATGGAGGGGCAGATTTTTAGTTTTGACATGCTATCGTTTGATCACCTTGAACAGATGGGTATCGTTGTCGCCCACCAATTTAAGGTAATACAGCCCATCTGAGACAGGTGACAAATCAACTTCTACCGTAGGATTGTTGGATCCCGCGTCAAAAACCTGCAAAACCTGTCCGTGAGTATTAATTAAATGCCCTGAAATCAATTGGAAATCCGTGCCTCTGAAGTCGAGTGTGAGCACGTTGGAAGTGACCGGATTGGGGTAAGCGATGATATCACTGGGTGACTCCTTGAAAGCCAGCACCGTTTCGTTCTCTTCCAGCCTGTAGTTGGGAATACCATACCCCATCTCAAAGTTGGGATCGCCTGCTCTGCTGGACGACAATCGGATGGCCCTCAACAGTTGTGTATTGGTCCACTCGGGGTGTTGCTGCCACAGTCCGGCTACTAAGCCGGCCACGAGTGGGGAAGCGAAGCTGGTACCATTGGAAAAGGAGAAGCTGCTTCCAGAAAATACGGTGACATCACTACCTAAGGTCGCTACATCAGGTTTGATCCGACTGTCAAAGGTGGGTCCAATAGAGCTGAAAGTCGTTTTGAGCAAGTTGCTGGTCAGTGCCCCAACTGCCAGCGAATTGGGGGCATCAGCGGGCGCCGACATATATTGCCATGAAGAGTTCCCCAAGTTGCCATTGCTGGTCACCAAGAACATGCCCTTGGAAAATGCGATCTCGGCCGCTCTACTGGTGACCGCCGTTTGGCCATCCATGGCACTGTACGAGTAATTCATCGAAGCTAAATCAAAGTCAGTATAGCCCAGAGAAGTGTTGATGACATCCACACCCATACTATCGGCCATTTCGGCGGCAAAGAGCCAATTGTACTCCTCCACGCGGTACTCCGTGCTCACTTCCTCCGTGACGAACAGTGCGATATCTGCATTGTGCGCGAGGCCCTTGATATGTTCACTTCGATATCCTGCGATACACGAAAGAACAGCTGTACCATGACCGGAGAATTGAAAGGGGTCGTAGGAATCCGTGACAAAGTCTCGGGTTGCAACCAACCTATTTTCATCGAAGAGATGACGAAATACTTCGAACTCGTGCACACGCCGGAAGCCACCGTCCATCACCGCCACCAAAATACCCTCTCCTCTAAATCCATCAGCATGCATCTCATCTCCACCGATCAGCTCATTTTGGAAGTCGGTGGAGAAGCCTGTCGTATCCGCCTCGACCGCGGGAGGTGGAGTTGGCATCGGCTGTTGTTCTCTCGTTAGTACTGCTCCGAGGGCAACAAGCTCTACCCGGCTGACAAAACTCAAGGCCTCAATGATCGGCAAATTGGTACTCAAAGTCTGCACGAGAGCGCCGTTGAACCAGCGCGTGGTGAAGTATACATCTGCGACATCGTTTAGGGCTGATACATAGGCAGGATCTACCGGCAAGTCTTCTGCGGAAATCCCGATATTGTGACGTTCTCGTCGATCAATTGATCTTTGCGAGAGAAATTCATCTGGCGACTCGATACTGTAGGGCGTAGCGTCCTTGTCGGTGAAAAACACCATGTAGCGGTTAGAAGTCTGGGCTACGCTCAATCCACTAACGCCCATGCACAATGCCCAAAATACGACTTTAAAGCGCTCCATATTCCAACAACACTTGAGAAAGAAAACGCCCTCCTACCACTTCGCCAAGCACCTGACAGTTGGAGGAGGTACAAACTACCAATATCAGTTCATCCCGCTGAACCAAACCGATCCCATTGGCATAGATCTCGGATCGCATGTCGGTGCCTACAATGTCTGACTCCAGTTCGCTGATCACCGTTTTAATAAGCGAGGCATTGCTCAGGTCGACTGAAGATTCCACGTCTGTCAGGTCTACGGGATCGAACCGGTAGTTGACCGTCCCTAGATTGTTCAGTGCATGTCCATCCCAGGTTTTACCCGCTTCTACCGGAAAGACTAGTTTGATCAGTGGGACACTATTTTGTGTAACAACAGCAAATTGCCCGTTTTTTCTTACGGTCCACAGCGAGTCTTGCCGCCATGGGGAGGAATCATCTGCTCTTGATTCACGGTTCAACAAATAGGTCACTTCGCCCAGTGAAGAGACGATACTGTCGCTAATCACCTCTCGCAACTGGTAGCGGGAAGTGTCATTGCCCAGTGGTAGGATTTCGACTTCTTCTACCTGGTAGATCCAGTAATTGCCTGTTTCCAGCGGATAATATGCGGACCCCGAAAGATCTGGATTGGGTGCTTCCGTTTCGGTGCAGCCTTGAAGGATCCAACTAGCTAAAATGACGTACCACAATAGTCTTTGCCTATGCATAATCACAGTTTACAACGACGAAATGGTAGCTTTATTCTGGGTTTGGTTTTGGTGAAAACTTGCGTGAATCCATCCACCTCCTATCACATCGTTTCCTTCGTAAAAGACAGCTGCTTGACCCGGCGCAATGGCCGAAACTCCCTTGCCGAAGAAGACCTTCATGGTATCACCAACCTGCTCAATGACTGCCGGATTACCCGAATCATTGTACCGTACTTTGGTGATGGTATCCAGTCGCTCACCTGCCGGCAAAGCGGCGTATTTTTGCAGCGTCAATTTCTTGACGTACATGCCATCTCTGCTCAACTCGTCAAAGGTACCAAGAACTACTCTATTTTTCTCCTTTTGAATTTCCGTCACATAAACGGGATAACCCAGCGCAACTCCTAGCCCCTTTCGCTGCCCTACCGTGTAGAAGGGATAACCCTCATGCGTGCCGACCACGGTACCATCCTCCAACACAAACTCACCACCGGCCACCTCTTCTTCGAGCCCCTCTACTCGTCGACGTAGAAAGCCCCGATAGTCGTTGTCAGGCACAAAACAAATCTCGTAGGATTCCGATTTGGTCACCAACTCATGAAAGCCTCGATCCGTGGCCATTTGGCGTATTTCAGACTTATGTAAACTGCCCAGGGGAAACATGGTCCGGCTCAGGCTCTCCTGTGAAATGCCCCATAGTGCATAAGACTGATCTTTGCTGATGTCCTTGCCTTTAGACACGACGAAGCGACCATTCTCCTCGCGAATATTGGCGTAGTGACCAGTGGCAATGTAGTCGCATCCCAGCTTATCCGCCCGGCGCAGCAATGCGTCCCATTTAATGTGTGTATTGCACAAGACACAAGGATTTGGTGTCCTGCCTGCGAGGTACTCACTGGTGAAGTGATCAATGACGTAGTCACCAAACTCATCTCGGATATCGATGATATAGTGTGGAAATCCGAGGCTCACCGCAATGTTACGTGCATCGTTGATTGAGTCCAGGCTGCAACAGCCAGTCTCCTTCTTACTCCCTCCAGACGTGGCATAGTCCCAAGTCTTCATGGTCATCCCAATGACCTCGTACCCTTGCTCATGCAAAAGCACCGCCGCTACGGAGCTATCTATGCCTCCGCTCATGGCTACTAATACTCTTCCTTTACTCATATCGCTCTGCCAGGTTCACAGCCTGGTTTACGTTTGATCCCATAAAAAAAGCAGAACGTGGGTTTCTGCTCATGTGCAAATATAACCAATGGATACCGCCAAGAGATGCCGCCTTCCTTACTTTTGGGTCAAAATTGAATCCATAACCTACTACGCAAGATCCACCATGGCGCTCAAAACTTATGTGAAGGTCAGCAATATCAACAATCTCAGTGACGCCCGATACTGTGCAGGTATGGGTGTTGATGTTTTGGGCTTCCCCATTGACCAACAGCTGCCACAACCTGTCTCACCGGAGGAATTTCAGGAAATCACGGAGTGGGTCTCAGGCCCATTATTTGCTGGAGAGTTTGGACCCACTACGATCGAGGACGTCAAACTGGCACTTCGCTCCTATCAGCTCGATATTATTGAAATACAACAGATTGATCTGGTAGAATCGGTGCTGCTCCTTGGCAAACCCATGTTCTTCAAGGCGGATGTGAGTACACCAAAAGCGCTTGATGCCTTACGATCCCAATTGAGCTATCTGGATGAACTCGTGGATGCCATCACGCTGACGAGCACCAACGCCGCGCTGACGAATGAACTGACCCACTTTATGAGTTTCTACAATGGAAATGTGCGGTTGCTCAGGGGATTCGGTCTACCTGCCGCGGACGCCGACACCTACAGTAACCTGGGTGGTATAGCACTAGAAGCCACCGAGGAGGAGCGACCTGGAAACAAGGACTACGGGGAGGTGATGGACATTTTGGAGTCACTTGAAGTTGACTGATCGTTGGGTCTACGACCTTGCATGTCGAAAAGAAATCCGAAGGCTGAGACGAAGAGATTGATGAGAAAGAAAGTAAGGCTAAAGGCCACTGCAAGGTTTTTATCGATGCCCAGGTATTGATAACTGAAGATGAAAGTGAGCTCTCGTGCACCGACTCCTCCGATGGTGAACGGCAAAATGGCTACGACAGATGAGACGAGAAACAACACCAAATACGAGAGAAACTGCTCGGAGACACCCAATGCAGCCAGGATAAAATAGGCACTGACCACTTGCAAGCCTTGCGTCGCAAGGGACAATAGGCTCGTTGCGAAAAAGCGAGGTCGGAAACTGGGGAAAACCCACCACTTCAGCACATAAAGGGATGGAAAGGCGAACAAAGCCAACACGGCAAGAGCCAGCGGCATCCAGTGCGGCCAGTCCAGGCCTCGCAAAAAGCTCCCGCCTATCAAAGCAAGAAAGAGCAAAGCGACC
>JBCCXG010000338.1:0-6864 GCA_039191945.1 Bacteroidota bacterium | reverse complement strand
TATCCTCGGCCAGAAAATCATCAAATGTGTAGTTGAGTCCCAGGTTGGAAAAGAAGGTCGGAATGTTCGGGACGGGGCTACCTAAAAGAAACTCGTCGCGGATATCGTTCACTTCTTTGATTTCAATATCGAAGTAGGTGACATTCCAGGAATATCCGAAGTTTTGAAGTGGCTCACCCCGTAAGGACAGTTCGATCCCTGCGCTCTGCACCCGATCCCGATTGATGAACTGGGCCGTCTCCAGGTCAATGATTTGCAGGAAAATCAAGTCTCGCTGTGATCGGAAGAAGTAGTTGGCATTGAGCTTGAGATAGTCTGCGAGGTCGGCATTGAAGCCTAGGTTGAGATTTCTGCTTCGCTCCGGATCCAATGAAAAATTGGGGATGATGGTCTGGAGGTCGCCAAATATCTCGTTTTGCGTTGGAATCCTGAGGGCATCTTCGTAAGAGGCCCGGATGAAGATGTCCTTCCGAACGGTCCATTTTGCCGCAAAATTGTAGCCCCATGACTGACGAGATACCTGGGTCAAAGGCAACTCTGTCAGGTCTCTACCACGGAGTGTCGTGTTGACCCCTTTGGTATTGTACTGATAGGACTTTGCTGTGCTCAGCAACTCGAGCTTTTTCGAGAAGAAGTACTTTTTTAATTCCAATGAAGTGATGTTTCTGGTAATCTTAAAACCTATGCTGTTGGGGTCAGTGCCCCCAATATGATTGAGGGCAATCTCCTCCTCGCCGGTCCGATCCTGATGCGCAAAAAAGTGATGAAGGTTCAGTGAGATGTCGTGTTTGAATTCACGACCGATGCCCAAACGGTGGACGGTGTTGTAATTGTAGATATCAGAGATGGAGGGTTGCAAAAACAGCTCAGCGCCATTTTCCCGACTAATGGCAGAATTGATGAGGGTGATATTGTCACCACGCCAGTCATAGACATTTTGCGTGGAATCCTCCACTTGCAGTCGGGAATAACCTCCGATTCCCATATAGTTCAATTGCCATACCTCCCCGAAACGTTTGGTCAGGTCAAACTTTAGGTAGGTATCCTGGCCGCGGTAATCCACTTCGCCGAAAGGCACAAAACCCACGCGCACGCCATGCTGAAGCTCCTTGGTGGTGGCGGTCGCATAAGCGCCGATATTCATGGACAGCTGGCGATCCGCATGATCGTAGCCGAAGTTTACGTGACCCAGAAAGGAGGAGAAGGCGTCGTGAAACCTGCGCACGGTGATGGTCTCAGTACCGGTAGGGAAGGGGAGGTCAGGGTCATAGGTATTGTTTTGTACCTCCATTTCATAGTCATTGTCGCTATAGTTGTAGTTCGCGTTAATGTTGAAATACCATTTGTTACTCAGGGGCTGCGTAAAGCTGCCGGCGATGCGATGAGTGTTGAATGACCCGAATTGATAGGAGAGGTCAAGGGCTTTGAAGGACTCTTGGTTGGTCGTAATATTGATACCACCACCAAGCGCATCCGTGCCAATACTAGCGGGCATGACTCCCTTATACACCTCGATGCGGTCTACGTTACTGATGGGAAGGGTATTCAGTTGAAAACCTCCACCGAGAAACTCCGCGGGAATACCATTATAATAGAAGCGAATGGAATTGCCCGTCAGGCCGTTGATGCTGATGGCGGTTTGACTACCCAGCCCACCGGATTGTCTGATCCTTACGCCTTCCACTTTGTCCAGCACCCGGGCGACGTCTTGCGTCTGTGCTTGTAGATTCATCGCGTCTACTGTACTTATGGCAATGGGCTCAAGCGCCATCTGTCGCGCAAACGTCGTGCCTTCCACGACCACCTCATCTAGCGTGCTGACGGAAATGGGCAAAGACACTTGCAAATCCCTCGTCTTGCGCCCAAGGGCTTCCAATGCTATTTCCCTCGATTGAAACCCTGCCGAGGAAACGATCAGCACATTCGGACCGGATACCCTTTGGATCTCGAATCGCCCGAACTCATCCGCGATCACTCCAGTGGTCGTTCCTTTGATGCCGACTGTGGCAAAAGGGATCGGTTCACCGTCGTCGTTGGTTACACTGCCTGATATGTCCGGGCCTTGAGCCTTCTTGGAGGTTCGAGACGTGCTTTTGACCAGTATCACCGCACCATTGGCCTTAAGCTTTACCTGATCATTGCCCCAGATGTCGCCAATGACCTTTCTGAGCGGGGTACGGTCGTAGGATTGGGTGATCCGGCGGCCCTTCGGCATCTCAGAGGGTACGTAGTTGATGGTGGTCTTGGTCTGGCTCATCAACTGGTCGAAGGCTTTTTCCAAGGGTACGTCGTCAAACTGGATGGTGACCTTTTGACTTAAGACATCGGACTGTGCTGCAACCTGGAAAGCCCAGAGCCCTAGGAGTAAGACTGTCGTTACTTTTGCTTGTCTCATCGTTCTCCGATCCTTGTCCTTAATAAATGCTTACTTGCTGCCCTTCGATGGTATAGTCAAATGCTCCAAGGACGCTGAGCGACTCCATGACCGAGGCCAGAGATGGATTATCCATCGACAAACGGAAGTCTTTCTGCATCAGGGCTGGGTTCTTGACAAAGACCTTGATGTCGTACCAGGGTTCGAGCACTTGAATGACCTGCTCAAGCGTTCGGTCATCGAAAACCAGGCGATTGTCTTTCCATGCGGTCAGCTGTGCAGCATCGACTTGGTCTGTGACAATGGTTTGGTCGGAGGAGAGGATTGCGCGATCGTTCGGGGTCAAGGTGACTTTACTTCGATCTGCCTCCACACCGGAAAAAGTTACTTTTCCGCTTGTGACAATGATTTCGGTTTCACCATTGACCTTCGAGGTATTGATATCAAATGATGTCCCCAACACCTGTGTTTTGGATTCATCTGTATAAACGATAAAGGGGCGATCCGGATCTTTGGCCACATCGAAATGGGCGTGGCCAGATAAGTAGACGATTCGCTGATCATCCTCAAACTGGTCAGGTACTTTGACCACCGTTTCGTAATTCAATCGGATGGAGGAGCCATCTGGAAGGGTGAGCGTTCTCTTCTGCGCCCTTTGCGTTTCGACGGTTCTAAAATCATCAAAGTTGACTATGTACTCACCTGAAGCCACATCTGGACTGACTGAAAGGAAGTAAGCGGAAAGTCCAAGGGCGCAGAGGATAACGGCAGTGGCGGCGTATCGCATAGCCGCTCTATACAGGGGGACCGACTGAGCCTCACTCGATCCAGGAAGCTCTGCGGATATATTGTCCCACATCTCGTGCTCGATTGCTTGGAGCCTGCTTTGCTCAGGATAAACTTCGCGCGATTCCTGACGCTCCAACCAGTTCTCGATGGCCTGCTGCTCCTCAGCCGAGCATTGACCTTGGTAGTATTTTTCCAGTAGTTTGGGTGTGACCTCCATGGGTATAGGTTTCGTCTTCCAACTACATAGCCGCACAAGTCGGCCGATACCCTAGGCGAGGAATAAAGTTTTTTTTAAAAATGGCTCGAGTCAGTAGATTTTCAGGCGGAGCGGTAAGCCGGTAAGTTGGAGCGCAGGTGATTGAGCGCCTTGGTGATATGGTACTCCACCGCCTTTTCGGAGATGAGTAGTTCAGCTGCGATTTCCCGGTTTTTGAGCCCCACCTGGCGGCTCAGCTCGAATACCCGCTTGCATTGGGCTGGCAATTGCTCGATCAGGACTTCCATGGTCTCGTTGAGTTCTTGTAAATCCAAGGTTTGCTCCGTGGTGTCCTCTTCGTGGACAGTTTCAGCCACCACGTGCATCAGGTGTTGGTCGTGATTGGCTTTGGTGCGGAAGTAGTCCATGACCTCGAGCTTCACCGCCCTGATCAGATAAGCTTCCAACGAGGAATTGATTTCCAGCTTAGATCGTCGTTCCCACAGGGATTTAAAGATGTCTTGGATGATTTCCTTGGCTAACTCTTCATCCTGGACCTGGTAGAGGCAGATTCCAAACAGTTTTTTCCAGTGCAGTCTATAGATCTGCTCAAACCCTTCAGGGGTCCTGAAGTCCATTTTGCCGTCGCTATTTCTTCTATTAACTGCCAGAATTCAATCGGTTTGAGCGCAACTTTTGAGTACTCAATCAAGGCCTAAATTTTCAGACCAAAGCATGCATTCATATAGAATGAAACTAATGAGAACGGCAAAAGTCTGCGGCCAAATCGTGATTTTCAATCACTAGTTCTAGTGAAAAATCGTGATTTGTCAGCACTCAAAGAAGGAAATTGCGGGGTTACGGTATCTGATTCATTACGAACCAATAACGGCGCGCATCTCACATCGCAGCACTGGAAACCGCGATCAGCAGGCGAGCGCTATCCGTATAGACAGCACTTAGTGCGACTCTGACTTGAGAAAGAAGGCCAAGAGATTCCCACTATTGCACGTGAACCTCTTGGACATTCATTTAAGCTTTATCTACCAAAGTTTTGCAATGGCTTGAAAGTCGTTGTTGCCATTATGAACGGTGACGGTCGTCAAAGCATCGGTGCCATTTTGAATTAATAAACCTCCTTGCTCGGTGGCCGCGTTGAATCCAGAGAAGTAGTTGACGCCATCGACAGTATCTAGAAATATCGCCGCGTCGAAGCCACTACCGTTGAAGCCAGCGAAATCCGTAACCTCCCCTGAGACAAGATCCACGAGGATCAGTTCCGCGGTCAGACCAAAGGAGGCAAACCGATCGTCGTAGGATTCGGGGTGCTGATAATCAGCGGCATCCAGGTAGCTCAGGACAAATTTCTGGTCATAGACGAAAAACTGACTTCTCAGAAAGGTGATATCAACAAAGTCCGAAAGATCGACAAAGAAGTCATCGTCAAAGCTGCCATTCGGGTTGATCCTTAGGACCCCCCAAGGCGTAGGTTGATCGGTTAAATCAAAGTAGGGGTCCCAATAGCTGTTGGCAAAATTTGGAACCATATAAAAAGCACCGTCCACAGGATCAGGCATCAACGTTGAGTGATTCGCTAGGGTGCGATTGTCGCGGAGATACTCCACGGAGCTATTTGCTGGGTCAAAAACAGCGAGCATGGCACCCGGAGGATTGGGAAATTCCGAGGTATTGATCGGAGGAGGAAAGACAATCGGCATCATGACTTTCCCGTCAGAAGTCGGATACAAAACCTGCTCAGTGTAGAATGGGAAGGTTGTCCCAAGGTCGGGTAAAGGGTCTACTTCATGTACGGTAATGATTTCCATTGCGGTGGGATTCCATTCCACCACGATGCCTTCGGAAAGGAAAGAAACAAAAGCCTGGGTCTCGGAAAAGAAGATGTTCCGGGCATTCCCCGATATACCAGAAGAGGCCAGGCTCAATAAACTAGTGACTGAGAACTCTAAGGAAGACCGGTCTACGTCCCATTTCGTAATCGCCGCCGCGTTTCCATTCCAGGTCCATATCCCGTCGCCAAAGGTGAAGATGTCTCCATTCAAGCCTATTTCGACTGCATTGGATTGGTTGGTTTCGGAGGGAAGCTCCTCATTCACCTCCATGTACCAGATCAGTCCCTGAGGTGTTCTGGTACGGTATCCCAAGAGCCAACCTGCTTCCGCTTCCTGATCAATTGATATCTCGTCATCCGAATCATCATCGCTGCATGAGACCATCGTCAATGCGACCGTTCCCATCAGCAACATGAGCGTCCACGACTTCATTCTTTTTGTTCCTTTTTTGATTTTTGAATTTTTCATTTTTATCAGATTGTATTTACCAGCTATTTGATGTTAGCCCACGTTTGGGAACCGTGCTGTAACCTTGCGGCGGGCTTTCTTTTGATTCTCTCCACTTCTTTTTCGTCGCTTTCATCATCAGAACTGTATCGTCGATTTCAGGTAAAAGGCTCGACCCGGTCTTTGCACTCCGAATAGGTCGAAGACTTTTGTATCCGTCAGGTTTTGTACTTCCACCGTCAGGGCATTTTGGACGTTTTTGATGTTCATCCGATGGGTGACCCCGGCGGCGTGAATGGTTTGATTCGGCACTTCCGCTTTGAACTGCTGGAGCCCGGCACTCTCCCAGCTGACGAAGAAGGCATTGACATAGCGGACATTCCAGAAGAAGGATAGCCGGTCGCGCTCGGCAAAGACATCCCTCAATTGATAATCTGCCGCTCCATTGGCAAACAGGTACGGAGTATTCGGTATTCGGTCCCCTTTGAAATCCACAAAAGGCCCGGTGTCGGAGGTGTTGAAATACCTTTGATAAGTCGTATTCGCGGAGAGCGTTAACCCTTCGATCAAACCTTCCCATCTGCCACTCAGCTCTACACCCTGAGAGGTGGCACTCCACACATTTCGGAAAGACCCAAAGTCGTTTTGGTCGACCAACAGGAAAATCAAATCATCGATCCGACGCAGGAAGAAGTTGCCCTGAACTTGCCATGAGTCATGAGCGCCCGGGACATTGGCGTATCGCCATTGGAGGTTGATATTGTGGCTACTCTCCGGACGCAATTCCAAGTTCTGCGCGATGAGTTGACCATCTCCAAAAATTTCATCCTGCCGGGGCAGGCGGTAGGCAAACTCATAGCTCAGCTTCGTGAACAAGCGAGAAGACCAATTGAACTTAAGTCCGTTACCAGCACCAAAATTACCCATTGAGCGTTCTTCAATCCTGGTCTCTTCGGTGCTTTGGTCAAAGGACTCGATGCGGATGTTTTGGCGATAATTTTTTACAAAAGCGATGTTTTCCAATCGCTTGTCCAGCCAATTGGAGGTATACTCAATACCCGTCACCCAATTGAATAGGTGGCCTTCGTCCAATGCCGGGTCGATCTCTCCTGCAACAAGTAGATCGTCACCAGTGCGGTAGGCGAAAGTAGGCGCCATGGACAACTTGAGGGCGTGCTTTTCGGAAATGGTGTAGTCCAACTGCTGAC
>JBCCXG010000337.1:0-6865 GCA_039191945.1 Bacteroidota bacterium | reverse complement strand
TTTGAATTACGACCCCTCTCACCTGGTCTGGATGCAGATGGATGAAGTGCAGCCGATCTACGACTACCGCGAAAAGCTCCACCACATTCACTTGAAGGATGTAAAGGTGTACAAGGACAAACTTGATCGGCATGGTATTTTAGCCTATCCGCTGGATTTTCACAGTCCCAAAATCCCGGGATTGGGTGACGTCAACTGGCGTGGATTCTTCTCTGCGCTGACCTCTGTTGGTTACAAAGGTCCGGTTTGCATTGAGGTCGAGGACAAAGCCTACGAAGGATCGCCAGAAGACATTGCTTCGGCGATACTGACCAGCCGCAACTACCTGAACCAATTCCTCGTGCTGTGAGTGGCACACCCGCCTATCGGAAGCTGCACCAGCGCCTGCGTGACGATATCCTGGCTGGCAGGTATGAAGTCGGTGGCTTGTTGCCCTCAGAGAACCAACTGAGCAAGCAACATAAGATCAACCGAATGACCGTGCGCCATGCCCTCAATGAACTCGTCCACGAGGGATTGATCAAAAAACAACCTGGTAAAGGCAGCATCGTTACGGCCACACGAAAGACACTCGGACTACTTTCCTTTAAAGGCTTCTCTGAGGTCATGGGCAGAAAGGCGATGGATGCGATGACTACTGACTTGCAGCCAGCCGGATGGGATGAGTGGCCCAACCCTTTCTTTTATGCCCTGAGTCAGCGTGAGATGGATGCGGGGTGCGTCCGACTCAACCGACTGAGAAGTGTCGAGGAAGACCCCGTCATGCTGGAATACACCTTTGTTCCGAATCTGTCGGTTCCGAAATTGGCTGAGCGGTTGCAACCCAATGGCTCGCTGTTTCAAACGTTGCAAACCGACTTTCAGATTGAAGTGGAAACCCTGGAGCAAGACATACAAGCGATCAAGGCCAGCGAAAGAGAAGCCATGTACTTGAAAATAGCAGTTGGGGAACCGATACTCCACCTTTTTCGGCGGTACGGCACCAGTAAAAAAAACCTATTCATCTATAGCTCATTGTATTGCAATACAGAAAAATTCACCATTGGTAATACCTTCTAAATCCAACAAATAATCATGAACGAAGTACAGGAACTCGCAAAGATGATCGATCATTCACTGCTCCATCCCACGATGACCGACGACGACCTTGTCAAGGGCTGCGCCATCGCTAAGGAATACGATGTGGCATCGGTATGCATCAAACCCTACGCCATTGATCTGGCGGTGAAAGCGTTGGAAGGATCGAGCGTATTGGTCGGTACGGTGATTGGCTTTCCACACGGCAACTCCTCTACGGAAGTCAAAGTCGCGGAGACCATTGCGGCCTGTAAGGCGGGCGCGACGGAGATCGATATGGTCATTAACATCGGTAAAGCGTTAGCCGGGGAATGGGACTTTGTCAAGGATGAAATCGACGCCATCTGCCAAGCCACACACAACCATGGGGCGATCCTGAAGGTCATATTTGAAAATGACTACCTACCGAGCGATGACATTAAGATCAAGCTCTGTGAGATCTGCACGGAAGTCGGGGCGGATTTTGTAAAGACCTCCACAGGTTATGGCTTTGTCAAGGGTAGTGATGGCAAGTACGCGTATCAAGGGGCCACGCATGCGGACCTTAGGCTGATGCGCCAGCACTCGGGCGAAAACGTAGAAGTCAAAGCCGCGGGTGGTGTCCGGACACTGGAAGATCTTGAAGCGGTGAAAGCACTGGGTGTAACCCGTGTAGGAGCCACGGCTACGGTGGCCATGATTGAGGCGGCCAAGAAGAAGTATGGCATGGCGCCCGGGACGATCGTGGACAACTCCGATGTGTCAGGTTACTGAATGGATCGCAGCCAGATCATCAAGAAAGTCTTAGCGCAGCTTGATCGACCGGTCTTGGGTAAGGCCCTGGTCGGGGTGGACGGTTACATCGACCGGATCCAACACCCCGTAAAGGCGCAATTGGATATTGGTAATTCGCACTTCCCCACATTAGAGGATTTTGGTGGTCACATCATCAAAGCCGCCGGTAAAAGCGCCCAGGTAGAATTAGATACTTCGATCATAAAACCCGGTGGCAATGCCCCCATCATGTCACATGCCATGGGTGCTGTCGGCATCTCCACTACCTGCCTGGGCACCCTCGGTGAGGGCGAACCCCAAGGTGTATTCCGTTCTATGAGCAAGAACTGTGAATTGCTCACACTGGGCAAGCCCGCAGAGAGCAATGCCCTGGAATTCAACGACGGAAAGCTGATACTCTCAGACCTATCCTCCTTCGCTCGCATGGATTGGCACCTGGTCAAGGACCAGGTAGGCCTTGATCAACTTCGACGATTGACTGAGGATTGTGATGTCCTGGCCCTGGTAGGATGGTGCAATCCTCCTCACGCTACAGCCATCTGGCGAGGCATGCTTGAAGAGGTCATTGCGTTCATGGATAAAAAACCCAAGGTGTTTTTTGACTTGGCCGATCCGTCGAAGAAATCAGACGAGCAGATCATCGAGGTGGTGAACCTTATGAATGAATATGCCCAGACCACCGAGGTCATTCTGGGCCTTAATGAAAATGAGACCATCAAACTCTATCATGCTTTTGAGCGAGTTGATGGTAAAAGAGCTGGGCTCCAGGACCTTCCGGAGATCTGTCAATATGTATTTGAGCAAATGGAGATCAAGACCCTTGTCGTCCATCCCCTGGATCGGTGCCTGGTTACCGACATTGGGGGAACGAGAAGGCTTTCGGGCAAACTCGTAGACAAGCCTAAGGTAAGCACTGGTGGTGGCGACAACTTCAACGCGGGCTTCTGCTATGGATTATTGGCTGGTCTACCTGTTGAAGAATGTATGGCTCTGGCCATGGCTACATCGGGTGCCTACGTACAAAATGGCAATAGCCCGGGTATTTCGGAACTGAAGGAGTTTTTAGAAGAAATGAAGAATTGATGATGGTTAGGTACGAGCTACAAGCTCGCACCAGCGAAACGGACGATAAGATGAAAAACTACGTAGCGCTAGCGCGAGCTTGTAGCTCGTACATTGAGAACATGCAAAAACAGCGTGGCAAGCTTTCAGCTCGTCATAGGAACAATGCTGTACCGTAGGATAAACAAATATTAAATGAGTCGAAAGTATAAGTTCCACAATCAGGAAGGTCTGTATTTTGTCAGTTTTGCCACTATCTACTGGATGGACGTATTCGTGAGAGATGACTACTTCTATGAGATGGTACAAAGCCTCAATTTTTGCAGAAAAAACAAAGGAATGGAAATCTTTGCATGGTGCATTATGCCGAGTCACGTTCATTTGGTCTTTCGCGCAGCAAATGGAAACCCAGGAGATCTACTAAGAGACTTAAAGACTTTCACCTCCAAAAAACTGCAATCGTTGATTGAAAACAACCCGAAAGAGAGCAGAAAAGAATGGCTACTAGAGAAAATGAGTCGTGCTGGTGCTCGGAATTCCAACGTAAAAAAGAAACAATTCTGGCAACAGAATAATCATCCAATCGAATTATGGACTCCAGCAGTGATTGATCAAAAAGTGGATTACGTACACGAAAACCCGGTTGTCGCGGGCTTTGTGCTTGAACCTGCACATTGGAAGTACAGCAGCGCGATAGACTATGCAGGCGGAAAGGGAGTGTTGGATATTGATTTGGATTAAAGTATGGTACGAGCTACAAGCTCGCACCAGCGAACGGGAACGGACGATAAGATGAAAAACTACGTAGCGCTAGCGCGAGCTTGTAGCTCATGCTAAGGGAAAAACATATTAACCATGAAAAAACTAAGGGTAGGAATCGCCGGCGTTGGCTTCATCGGGCCGGCTCACATCGAGGCTTTAAGAAGACTTCCGGACATCGAAGTCGTGAGCATCTCTCACAATGTAGCGGAAGAGGTCTCCATCAAAGCAGCCGCATTGGGCGTATCCAAGTATTATGCTGACTTCGACGAGCAGTTAGCCAGTGACGACTTGGACTGCATACACATCTGCACACCCAATTTCCTGCACTACGAAATGTCCAAAAAGGCCTTGAAGGCAGGTCTACACGTCGTGTGCGAGAAGCCACTAGCTACCGAAACCAGAGAGGCTGAGGAGTTGTCTCAGCTTGCAGAGCAGTCGGGACTCGTGCACGCCGTGCACTTCAACATTCGCTACTACCCTGCCGTGAGGCAAATGCGTCGCATGCGTGAGAAAGGTGAGTTGGGGGAGGTATACAGCGTCATGGGTTCCTACCTGCAGGACTGGCTATTTCACGCGACCGACTACAACTGGCGGTTAGAGCCAGAGCTATCCGGCGATTCACGAGCGATTGCCGATATCGGGAGCCATTTGCTGGATCTCGTAGAGTACGTCACCGGTCTCAAAGTGACTCAAGTGATGGCCGATTTCAACACGATCCACAAGACACGAAAGAAACCGCTCAAACCCGTGGAAACCTATGCGGGTAAACTTCTGGCTCCTGAAGACTACGCGGACGTGCCTATCAATACCGAAGACTACGCATCGGTCTTACTCCGATTTGACAATGGCAACAAAGGTGTCGCCACAGTGAGTCAGGTCGCTGCCGGCCGTAAGAATCAGCTCAAGGTGGAACTTGCTGGCTCCCAGAGTTCTTTGGTTTGGAACTCCGAGTCGCCGAATGAGTTATGGGTAGGTCATCGCGATGCCCCCAATCAGAACCTCATGCGAGACCCTGCACTGTTCGACTCGGAAGCGGCAGGCCTCATTTCATTTCCGGGCGGCCACAACGAAGGATTTCCTGATACTTCCAAACAAATGTTTGCCGAGGTATACGCAGCGATTAGCGACGGAAAACAGCCTGCTAACCCCACCTTTCCGACCTTTGTGGACGGGTTGCGAGAGTTAGTACTTTGCGATAAGATCCTGGAAAGCAATAAAGAAAGTCGCTGGGTCGACGTGTAGTGATCGACCTAATTGATCAAGGTGCCCCAGCCATCAAACTCTGCTTCACACTGCTGGGCAAGGCGCTCCATGAGCTCTGACCACTCCTGGAGCTGCTCTTCTTCTAACTGCATAGGCGTGGTACAGCCACTGACCAGATAAGTCTGACTAGAGGAAGCGCTCATTGAAACTTCCACCTCATAGTCGACAGAACGCAAATAATTACCCAGAATATGGGCCCAGACAATGTCCCTGGCGTAGAAAAAGAACTCAACTTTCTGGTTTTGATCACCGGTGCCTAGTCGGTTTATCAGTCGAAGCACGCGGCCGACCATATCTTCATTGTCGTTAGTCTCTTCCATGGTTTGTAAGTCGTTGGGACTATGAATCTCGGCAATTTGTAATTGAAATGCTAATTTATCCCGTGATCTGTAATTATCCTGAAGGACTCTCGCAATTCCGTCAAATCCGTATCTTACAGTATTAGTCACCCAATATTCCCCCTGATGAACAGACGTAATTGGCTCCAAAAAACGACAGGTGTCGGTATTGCCTCACTGATTGCAACCCCTACGATCGCCACCACCCTCACCCAAGAAGAAATCACCAAGTTCAACCCTCGAGCGCTGGAAGATGTGGTGCGGCTGAGCTCCAATGAGAACCCATATGGCCCGTCCAAGGTAGTGAGGGAAGCAATGATCGCGGCATTTGACAACAGCTGCAGATATCCCTACAGCTACGCGGACGAGCTCATTGCGATGATCGCCGAAAAAGAAGGTGTCGGTCAAAATCACATTGTCCTTGTGGGCGGATCGACAGAAGGATTAAAGATCACGGGTATAACCTTCACCGAGGGGGGTGGTGAAATCATCGCCGGTCGCCCTACCTTTCTTTCTATGATGACATACGCCAAGCAATGGGGCGCGGAGGTCAACTGGGTAGACGTGGACGAAAACCAGGTCTATGACGTCAATGAGATCGAAAAAAGAATCTCCAACAAGACGAAGCTGGTCTTCCTGTGCAATCCAAACAACCCCACCTCGACCCTGCTGCCTGCAGAACAGCTCGTAGACTTCTGCAGCACGGCCGCAAAGAAAACCGTAGTGTTTAGCGATGAGGCTTACTACGACTATATCACGGAACCTAACTACCCCTCCATGGTGGACCTGGTGAAGAAGGGTGAAGATGTCATAGTATCGCGTACTTTTTCGAAAGTCTACGGCTTAGCCGGTCTACGCATTGGCTATTTGATTGCCAAACCCTCCATCGCCAATAAGCTCAAATCGCGGGTGGTCGCCTTCACCAATGTAGTAGCGATCAAAGCTGCCGTTGCCGCCATGAAAGACGACGAATTCTATCAGTTCAGCCTGGAAAAGACGAACGAAGGGAAGAAGCTCATGACTGAGACATTCGACGATATGGGACTCGAGTATTTACCTTCCCATACCAACTTCCTCTTCTTCAAGACGGGCATGGAGATCTCGAAATTTCAAGAGAAGATGCGAGCGCATGGTGTGAATGTCGGGAGGCCATTTCCCCCCTTCAGGAATTGGTGCCGAATTAGTACCGGGACCATCCCCGAAGTAGAGCGGTTCAACGCGGGCGTCAGGAGCGTCTTGGGCTAACCACCTCCTTGCCGTAACGTCGGAGTGCCCTTAGGGTGTTCCAACGGCTGGCCTGACCTGCTTTCTCCATCTCGAAATGGACCTGTCCTGGATACGCGGCATTGAGTGGCCAAAGGCCCGTCTTTTTGCGCTTCTCGAGTAGGGCATTGATAGCTGGGCGCATGCGATCATCCCACGGTATCGTGGCCGACTGGAAGTAATCGAGTGCACGCAGGATATCGTACCTCCATCGCGAGGGATAAGGGAGCCTCAGGAAGTCTTTTTTGATGATCTCACCCGTACGATCAGACCGGAACAACTGATGGATCAGAATAAACTCAATACTGGCCTGCTTTGCTTCCAGG
>JBCCXG010000336.1:0-6870 GCA_039191945.1 Bacteroidota bacterium | reverse complement strand
AATGTACAAAAAGGCACCACCTATAGAATTGCTGCTCCGATTGGGGGCGTTTCTAATACTTATCGATGGGTTTTTGATGGAGAAGTGGTGAGGGATGCGACGGTGGACACGACGGGTTCATCCTACATTATTCAAGACATTGGATATGAAAATCAAGGGAAGTTTACCTTGATCGTTGAGAATTCGGAAGTCCCGGGATTGACATTGACGAGTAGTCCTCAAGAGGTGTATGCCACAGTAGATATCGATTTTATTCCGATCTATACGGACATTGACGGATTGCCCGCTCCCTTGGATGAGGGGGATGCCAACCTGTTGCAAGTCATTGCACCAGGGCAGCCTTTTGATTCTACCCAACAAGTGACCATCGATGCCACTGGCCTGAGGTTTCCGGAGGTGATCCTGGGCGATTATCT
The DNA here is from genome assembly GCA_039191945.1 of Bacteroidota bacterium. Taxonomy (GTDB): domain Bacteria; phylum Bacteroidota; class Bacteroidia; order Cytophagales; family Cyclobacteriaceae; genus JAWPMT01. The sequence goes on along the minus strand of JBCCXG010000336.1, from coordinate 6,454 downwards.
CATTTCTATCCGCACGGACAGTTTGTTATTGAGAAGTAAAGACGGCAGGGTCGATTCCGTCCAGTTACTTCCTACCTACTATCGCAGCACCTTCCTCTGGGAGGAGGCGGATACACTGTTTCTCCGTGGGGAGATCGATGGGGACTCTTTGATCATGCAGCAGCGACCTAGACCATTGACACCTGAAGACGGCAATGGGGTGGTAGGCCTCACGGTAGAAAGTGAATTTGCCGACGTTTCGGGGCCGGGGGCCAAAGTGCTGGCTCGTCGTACGGTGAAACGAGCGGGTTGTTCTCTTCGTCGACGACGAAGGGCGACGGGTGGCCGTACGGAGAATGATGAGTTCGAATTGGTGGCGTACAAGGAGACCGATGACGATGGCAGGGTGACTTTTAACAACCTGCCGGACGGCACTTACCGCCTTAATATCGAGTATCCAGGTATCCCAATGGACACCACGTCATTTCTTGAGTTTGAAGTCGGGGCAGGTGGGATGGAAGATAACACCTTAACACTCGAGGCCACGGTGGCCGAAGAGGGTATCGCCGTCGAGCTAGTCGAAGCCCTTGGCGTCCTGAGGAAATACTTCAAGGACCTACAAATCTTCCCTAACCCTGCGGATCGGGCGATTAACATTGCATACAAGAAATTAGCATCCGAAAATGTCAGAGTTCAGCTCCTCAGTATCAGTGGCCAGGTCTTAAAGGAGCAAGATGTGACAAGAGGGTTCAACGAACAAATGGCGCTCAATGTCGAGGACATGGAGGAAGGCATCTATTTGCTTCGCTTCTTTGACCGTACTGCCCAGTCGGAAAACATTATGACCTATAGGGTATTGATCCGGCGCTGATAGCACCTTCTAGAGGACTAAAACTCAGGCTCGGCACAATTGCCGGGCCTTTTCTTTTTCAGCGGCGCATACGTAGTGAGTGGCTTTGCTTCACTCCGTGAGTAGGCGCGTCGCTACTATTTAGGTTCCAAGCAACGATTTTACCCAAAATCAATGGGACTTTTAACTGCGTGAATGGGTATTTTCCACGTTTCAACAGGAATTTTTCAAGATCTAGCTCGCATATTAGGTCAATAATCTCGTATTTTGTAGGCACGCTTGACAGGAGAAACAACCAGCTCAAGCGGCACAGAGACCTAAAATCATCGTGAAACGATTGACCTGTAGACATGATTACTCGCCATCACTTTTTTGAAGATGGGGCCATTGCTAATGGCCGGTTGATGGGTCATAAATCTACCGCTAGGATGAAACCCATTTGTTATTCAATTTTTATTGTTTGCTTATTTGTGTCCACCCGGTTGTTTGCTGGCGTGACGTCAGAGACATTGCCTCCGGGAATTGCTCCTGAGGCCACTTATGAAGGCCCGATTGTGACCAACAACTCTTTCCCGCTGCTCTTTGGTAGTTTGGTCGGTGTTGAGCCTGAAGATCTTCCTTTGCTGGTGCAGGTCGTCATTTTTGAATCCTTCTACGAGGCCGACGTTGCGGAGAGCAATGATTCCTGGTCCCTAAACCTGAACCTCAACGAAATTTCACTAGAAGACGGTGTCAATGCGTTGCGAGTTACGGTCCTCGATGCGGGTGAAAATGTCAGTAACCTGGAGTTTGAGGTCACCGTTGATACCGAGGCTCCAGCCATTACCATTGGCGGTCCCACCCCCACTAACGAGGTATCGCCCCAACTATTTGGCACCTTGACGGATGTGTCAGATACAGATCTGCCACTGACGGTAGAGATAGAAATTGGGCAAATTACCTACCCCGCAGTGATCAATGCGGAGAACACTGAATGGTCCGTGGAACTGTCCACTGCTGCCGCCGGTGAGCCTGTGGAACTCCAAGAGGGCTTCAACTTGATCAACGCGTTTGTGACCGATGCATCGGGAAACATGGGAGGTGCTGAACGAGACATATTTGTCGACACGCAAACGCCGCAGGTCACTATTCAAAGTAGTGACCTTACCAATGCTGTGCAACCATCAGTTAGCGGTACCATAGATGACAGCGTGCCTGTGATCGTGGAAGTGCAGGGATTCGAACCTCAGGCGGCCGAAACCGAGGGGAGTTCTTGGTTTTCAACGTTGCCACCCTTGCAAGACGGGATTTATTCTCTTCTCGTTACGGCGACGGATGGAGCTGGCAATATTGGCACGGCCGAGCAAACCCTTACTGTCGATACAGAAGCCCCCAACGTAACTTATAATGGACCCACCGACACGAATCAGACGTCTCCACTCCTGATGGGAATGTTGTCAGAAGTGACCGACAGTGACCTGCCGCTGCAGGTCCGCGTGATGATTGTAGAATCAGTCTTCGACGCAGTGGTGGCTCAAGACAATAGCAGTTGGAGTCTCGATCTGTCTGAGGCGGATGACGGTGAGCCTTTGGAATTGGACGAAGGACTGAATGGAATGACCGTCACCGTACGTGATGCGGCACAAAATGCCCGGGAACTAGGATTCGGCGTTAATGTCGACACCAATGACCCAATAATCGTGATCGGTAGTGAACCCTTCACGACAACGACGCCACCGACAATTAGTGGAACAATCAATGAACAAGCACCAGTTTTTGTCAAAATCGGGGATCTGGAACCTCAAGAGGCCATGGTCGCTGATGGGAGTTGGGTCCTACCAGGGGCGGAGGTGCCTGAGTTGCCTGATGGTACGTATGCTGTTCAGGTGACGGCGACAGACGCGGCAGGCAACCTGGGGACAGCTAACCAGGACCTGACGATCAACGCGGTAGCCCCAGGAATTTCATTTTCCGGCCCGGCCTTCACGAACCAGGAATCACCCGTCCTTTCCGGGACCATTGCTGGGGTGATTCCAAGTGATCTTCCAATCTTAGTGGAGGTTGAGATTGCGGAGTCTACTTATGAGGCGGATATCGTGGGTAATAATACAATGTGGAGTTTTGACTTTGCCAATAATAGCAGTGAGTCAACCATTGTCCTGGAAAATGGCGCCAACCCCGTCACTGTCACTGTTTCCGATGCGCAGGAAAATAGCAGGGAATTGATCCTTACGGTTACTCTTGACCAGCAGGCACCCGTGATCACCATCAATCCTTTAACCTCTTCTGATCCTACCCCGCTCATATCAGGGACAGTTGATGACCCTGGCGCTGCGGTGACCATTGACATTTTGCAAAGCACTTTCGAGGCAGTCAATGATGGTGGCTCCTGGACCTTACAGATCCTTCAGCCCCTTGAGGACGGCACCTATGATCTGTTGGCTCGAGCAACCGATGCCGCAGGTAATGTAGGCTTGGACTCGTCACAGGATGAGCTGGTTCTGTCGGGCACAACAAGTATTCCCACGGTCACAGTGAATGCCTTGAGCACCCTGGATCAGACACCACCACTATCGGGGACTATTGATGATTCCGAAGCGACGATCGAGCTGGTGGTAGACGGCAGCTCGTACCAGGCAATAAACAACGGGGACGATACCTGGACGCTCAATGATGATGTGATCAGTCCTTTGAATGTGGGAATCTATGATGTGCAAGTTACAGCCACCAGCCAAGCGGGCCTGGATGGCACAGACAATACCGGGGAGGAGCTTCAGATATTACCAGCCCCAACTGTTTTGAGTGAGGCGATGAATGTCTCGGTCACCAGTTTTGACCTGACCTGGACCGATCCGGGTGGAGGCGTGGTCAATTACATTTTTGATCTTGCGACAGAGGAAAGCTTTGCGTCTTTCCAATCTGGCTATCAGGCTTTGACGGTCGGGACCAATCAGCTCTCTGTGACGGACCTTGATTACAATTCGACGTACTTTGCGAGGGTCAGAGTCGTCTATTCTTCTGGCGATGTTTCTGACAATTCAAATATCATAAGGGTCCAGACGACCATTGATCCGGGCACGGAGACGGATTCACTCGCATTGGTATCTATTTACAATGGTACCTCAGGGCCAAATTGGACCAATAAGGAAAATTGGCTCTCAGGACGTCTTCGAGATTGGAGCGGTGTTTCGCAAGAAAATGCACGGGTCACTATGGTGGACCTATCTTCCAACAACCTGGTCGGAGCTATTCCCTCCATTGATGATGGCCTGGAGTTGGTTCGGGAGATGAACTTGGCGAATAACCAGCTCACCGACATACAGAGTCTAGCGTCCCTGTCCAATACGACAAATTTGAATGTAACGGGGAATAGCCTGCAATTCAATACACTGCAACGGTTGGCTTCCCAGGTGGGTGAGGTATCTGTAGATCAGCTGGGTCTTGTATTAGAAGAAATCGTCACGCTTGAGGAAGTGGGTACTACTTATGTGGTGGACCGACAGGTTGGGGGATCAGGCAATATTTACCGCTGGTTTAGGAATGATGAATTGATTGCTATCACAGAGAGCCAGATCGAGATTGCCATCAGCTCTTTCGACCAGGAAGGCACCTATTTTGCGGAAGTGACTAATCCTGACTTTCCAGGGCTGGTGTTGACGACGAGGCAGGTCGTGCTGAAGGTAAGCTCTTTGGAGAGGGATCGATTAGCCTTGCTCAATATTTATGATGCCACCTCAGGAGCACAATGGACCAACGGGGCCGATTGGCCAGACAATCCGAACATCGAAACCTGGTCGGGTGTAACCGTAAGCAACAATAGAGTGGCTCAACTGGACTTAAACAATAGCAACCTCCAGGGAGAAATACCGGCGGACTTGCTGGACATTGCGAACCTGGAGTTCGTTGATCTATCGAGCAATTCGATCACCAGCATTCCGGACCTACGGGAATTGGTCAACTTGATGGCACCTGATGTTTCGGACAACCTATTGGACTTTGGTGATTTGGAAGGCAACGCAGAGATTCCGTCAATCAATTATGCTGACCAGCGCCCATTTGCTCAGGCAACGGAAACCAAACTGCCGAGAGGTTCGGACTATACGATTAACCTTGACATAGGAGGTACAGCCAACCAATATACCTGGACCTTTGATGGTGTGGAGGACGCCCGCACCTTGGATGAGGAAATGGGCCGAAGCCTCACGATTACGAACCTCGATTACTTGAATATGGGGGATTACACCCTCATTGTCACCAATCAACTTGTTCCTGATCTGGAACTCAGGAGTGAGCCTCAGTCGGTCTTGGCGGTAACAGATATAAGCTTACAACCCACCTTTGAGGATGATAGCGGCGTGATTACCAACCTTGAAGAAGGTGAGGCGTTGCTTTTTAAAGTAGCCTCTACTGGCCCGTTTGACACCTTGGGAGTGGAGATGGTCAATTCCGCAGGGGTGACATTTAGTGATGTTGTCCTGGGTGATTACCTCTTATTGGTTCGGCCCGACACATTGATCCTGAGACAACATGATGGAGTCACTGACTCACTTCGCCTGTTGCCCACTTATTTTCGCAGCTCCTTCCTCTGGGAGGAGGCGGACGTACTGTTACTCCGCAGCGCGGTCAATGAGGAGCTTGTGATGCAGCAGCAACCTCGAGAAGTAGAGACAGGCGATATCGAGATAGACCTCTTGGTGGAGTCGGACTTTGGCTCCGAAGGAGGTGAAGCGAGGCTCATGGCCCGGCGCATTGTGAAACGGGCTGGGTGCTCGCTGCGAAGGCGGCGGAGAGCAACAGGTGGCAGAGGAGCGAACGACGAGATCTTTGACCTTATCGCCTATAAGGAGACGGATGATAACGGTCGGGTTACTTTTGATGAGCTTCCTGATGGCTTTTATCGATTGAACATTGAGTACCCTGGGGTACCTATGGATCCAAACTCCTTTATCGAGTTCGAGATCGGTGAGGGAGGCATAGACGAAAATTCTCTCACGTTGGAGGCTACGATTGTCGAAATCGGTATTTCAGTGGAGCTAATCGAGGCACTCTCTACAGGCAGTGAGCAATTGGTGGAACTAACTGTTTATCCAAATCCGGTAAGTGAGACCTTGACGATCACTCATGCGCCTCATCTGGATGGTCGTCTCCAGCTCGAACTGATCAACCTTCGAGGCCAACTGGTCTTGAGGCGAACGATGGCCGGAGCGAGTGGCAGACACACGTTGAATGTAGCGGGTCTGCCTGCAGGTATATACATCGCAAGATTTCTGGACGAGAAAGGCAAGCAAACGCTCTCCACCTGGAGGATAATGATCCGGCACTAAGCCTCGACATTTCACCAGAGGCAACTTCCCGTCTTCACAATACCAACTGGGAACTTCATGGGGTTTGCAGCTTAATTGATGGCTGAATATATGTCTTCAAAACTGGTTAAACGGTGGGAAGAGGGTACTAAAAGGCTGGACATTTGTTCGGAGCGTTAAGTGGTACTGACAAATATCAGGAGTGTTACTTTCTGTCCCATCTAACATAGGTGGGCGCCACGTGAAATGGAGCGTGGCTTCCCTCCGTAATCAGGACCGTAAGGGCCTTTCAATAGCCTTTCTTGAGCGCATGCGACTATGATGGCTATCCTTATGAGCGTTT
>JBCCXG010000335.1:0-6888 GCA_039191945.1 Bacteroidota bacterium | reverse complement strand
CATGATTTTAACCATCAAATTATGGTACTTGAAATATCGACCGTCGGCATACTATCAACATCAAGCAGGCCCCGGGAGAATGCAGAGTACGGTGTCATAACGATTCACTGCTCAGAGGTAGAAGATGATAAGGGCTACATCCAATTGCGGGTCTTGGATAGGCCTCCATCCGATCCATACCCAGAGGCCCCAACCAAGGCGCACCATATTCCTGTCCGCAGTGAAGCGGGGATTTTCACCATCAGTGACCGCGATTACGAAATATGTGCCATCTATGGGCAAGAAGATCCGGGTGATGGGAAAATAGAAGTGATCTTCTTGTACCCTGCGAGCGACCAGAAGGACGAAGTTTCGCAACCCTTGACGGTTGCTAAAAGGTCAGAATTCTGCTTCTCGAGGCCCGGGCTGGTCATGTCTCTTGCCCTGAAACAATTCAATCAATAACACTCAGAATAAAATCTTTTATTAGAATGAAAAAGTCAATTGTCTTTTCAATGGTACTGCTATGCATTTACCATAAAACCATGTCCCAAGTAATTGGAGACTTGAATGTGCTAGATAGGGATCTAGCCTACTTCAATTACATCCCACCCAATGCCAGCACTCATGATTTTGATTATCAAAGGGTCAGCGGCAAAATAAGTCTTCCTCCCATTCGAACCGGCAAGCTGTCCGTGTACACCATGCTGGGTCTAGATGTCCATAGGTTTGCGTACCATCTCGACACCCTAGACCACTCGCTATCGGAGCTGGAGCAATTCAACAATGTCAACTTCAGTGCCTTTTTCCAGTACAAGATCTCAGACCGCTGGTCGGTGAATGGACTGGCCGCGCCGTATTTACTTTCAAATTTCGCGGAGCGCCTGTCGTCTGATGATTTGGACTTTAACGGATACGTATTCTTAGAGCGCACATTTGTGAGAAAAAAGGGAGGGTACCTGTTGCTGGATGTTGGAGCAGGCTATCTCACGCTCAATGGCACGACCAGGATCAATCCCATTATCAACCTGAAGGGAAGATGGAACAAAGAATGGTCCTTCGTCCTCGGATTGCCGAATACGTACCTCAAGTGGGATTTCCATCCGAACCATTCCATCAAGGTATTGGGGGATATCAACGATTTCTCGGCTCATCTCAGTGGGTCAAGCAGTTTTGGAGATGTCACGAATGCGGATAGAGCGGTGTTCACCACGATTGCTGCGGGATTGGAATACAATTATTGGGTAGTGCCCTCCCTTGGGTTCATGTTCCGAGCTACTCAGCCCGTATGGGGCGACTATGAGCTTCGTGATTCTGACAACGATGCGCTGCTGGGCTTCAGTTCGGATTTCGACCAACCATTCATCACGGTAGGTATAAAATTCAACCCGATCCGACAACTTCAAAATGCATTGGACCCTCAGTAGGAAGCCGCAAAAGATGGCTCGAAGCACTCTTGGGCCATCTACTTTCTAAATCGAAATCGTGAGCCAGAGCGTGGCGAGGCTTTCTATAGACTCTGACCCGCAAGTACCGGCATCTATCTCGTGCAAGAAGGCCCTGTAGCTGCTTTTGCTAACTGGCTCTCCACCCCTTCACCGGCGGTTATCTACTCCTGGGCTACGAAGTCCCCGGCGATCCAAAATGATTGAACCCGGTTCATGCAATAACCTTCCGACTGTGCAGCTAAATTCCCTCGAAAGCAGGAACTTAACGCCTCGCTGGTTCGTCACCATCATGGTGAAGAGCCAGAAACCAGTAGTCTCGTATTCTTGTCGAGCTACCCGTGGCCGTCGGCAAGACCATTAGCCCCTGTCACACAATAAACTTCCTGATATTGTCCAGGTAGGATCGACTGACCTTTACGACGTCATCGTTGGCCATCACGACTTCGTAGACCGAAGGATACTTGTAGACCTCTTTGATATAGCTCACATTGATCATGGCCGAGCGATGTACGCGAGTAAAGTGCTGCGGATTCAACTTGTTTTCTAGTACAGAAATACCGTAGCTACTGAGATAGGTCTTGTCGGATGTAACAAGTGAGGCGTAGTCGCCATTGGCTTCGATCCGAATGATGTTGGCAGCGGGGATATTGACGAGCTTCTGACGAACGGAGACCAGGAGATTCGTCAGATAGGCTTCCTGCTCCTGCAGCGAATTGACCAAACTATGGATTTGTGTAAGATAGCTGTCGGATCCGCGTTCCACTAGCTTGATCGCCTCCGCAAACCGCTCCCGTGTGTAGGGCTTGAGCAAATAATCCAGGGCATGCACTTGAAACGCCTCAAAGGCATATTCATCGTATGCGGTGGCAAAGATGATCTGTGGCATTTGATCCAGTTTTTGCAGGACTTCAAAGCCGGTGAGCCCCGGCATCTGGATATCGAGAAAGACCAAATCCGGCTTAAAGCTATTGATGGATTTAACGGCATCGACGCCATTGTTACACTCGTCTAACAGCACGAGGTCCTTGTAATCCTCGAGGTATTCTTTGACCAACACTCTGGCGGGCTCTTCATCGTCAACTATGATGACCTTTTTCATCTTTATTGTGTTGCATGATTAGACGGGATCGAAAATCTTACTACTAAGCCACTTGGGTCATTGTCCGCAATCTCCAGTCCGGTGGAATACATTCTCTCCAAGCGTTGATGGGTATTCGAGAGCCCAACTCCCTTAGTGAACACCTCATCTTTCAATTCCGGATCGATACCAACACCGTTATCACGAATCTCAAAAAGCACTTGATCGCCGTCTTTTTGGATCGAAATGGTGATGCTTCCTCCTGTGATCAACGGCGAGATGCCATGTTTCACAGCATTCTCCACGAGGGGCTGCATGATCAGCGGTGGCATCAAATAGGGCAAAAGTTCCTCCTTCACGGCCACTAGGAAATTCAATCGCTGACCAAACCGCTCCTTCTCCAGGTCCAGGTATTTAGTCACAAAGCCCAACTCCTCTTTGATCGTCACATACTCCTCTCTTGAGGCCTTCAGCTGGTATCGAAAGAGGTCGGAAAGCTTGGCGATCATGTTCCGAGTATGCTCAGCCTTGGCCGGAATAGAAGCATTGATCGTGTTGAATACATTGTACAGGAAATGCGGATTGAGTTGGGCCTTAAGGGCCGTCAGCTCGCTTTGTAGCGTCAGCTGACGCTGTTGTGCGATGATGAGGTCTTTTGACCGAACGGTGGCGTAGTAGTCATAGGTATGAAACAGGCCAAATTGTATGATGTAAAAAAGAGCGGTTAGATAATAATCCCATATTTGACGGTTTGCTTTCAAATAAAACAACCCGAAGTATTCGCAGAGCGCATAGTAGCATTGAGCCCAAATAAATGTGAAGAGAGCGAGCGTCACCAAGTGCAAGATCCCTTTTTTCCAAAGCGGTTGGTTCTTTAATAGTTTGAAGAACAAGAACCAGACAGGAACGGTCAATAGGGCCTTCAAAGAGTGGTTGATCAAAACCGTCCAGTGATGATTGTTCCACTCCGTATCCACAACCAATGCAATGAAGTAGGCAACGCCTAGAAACAGGTACAAAACAGCGACAAGAAGGAACTCTCTTTTTTGCATTTTCACCAGCGAAGAAAATCACGCTACGCAATGATGCAGGAAAGATATCCATTCCTCAAGACCCATCCGACGAGTTACCAAATAGTCCGTTGAAATGACAATAAGCGTCCTGTCGCCTTATTTGGTGCCCTGCCGGGATACGTTTCGATAATAGTAGATGCTCCCGCTCCTTTGGATGCAAATTCAAATGACACGGAAAATGAGCCAATCAAAAAAATTCATCGTAGTACTGATTGTTACGCTAGTTGTGCCTTATCTCAACCTTGACGCGCAAACCATGGATACGGACAAGGCCGACAAAAGCGATCAGCGTAGTGGGCCACACAGCGTATGGCAAACGCTCTTTAGTGGCACGCTACTCCCCATTGATGCAGATAATCGAACCTGGTACATCAACCCAGTATTTGACATGTTCCAATTCAACACCATCGAAGGCTTTGTCTTCAATCCACGGGTTTCTCTCACGCAACAGCTTGAGGAAGGGAAATTCTATGCTATCAAACCCAACCTCCGTTACGGCGCGAGCAGCCAAACCGTGTATGGAAAGCTCCAAGCCCTGTATCAATACAATCCCTCTCGATCAGGATCGTTGGTTTTCAATGGGGGCCACTTTACCGAACAATTTGATGATAGGAGTACATTGACTCCGTTTGCCAACTCCTCCTCCACCCTATTCTTCAAAGAGAATTACTTGAAGCTCTATGCATCGAGTTTCGTCGAACTCGGCCATAGCTTCTCCCCAGTGAAGGATTTTCAGCTGACGAACCACTTGTATTGGAGTAATAGAAAGTCGCTGCAAAATCTGGAACGCTTTGATGGAGAGGACTCGGAGTACACACCCAATGTACCCTCCAACAACGAAATCAGCGACACCGCATTCGACCCACATCAAGTCTTTTACCAAGAGACTGAAATTCGTTGGCAGCAACACTTGCAGTACAAATACGTGAGAGGCAAACTATTGCCGACGAGCAGCTACCCGGCTATCCTGCTCAAGTACCAATCGGCATTCCCGAACATTTTAGGTGCTGACTTGTCCTACCATAGGGTCTCACTTGGGATAGAGGGAGACCTCACTATGGGCGGATTAGGTAAGGGGAGATTTAGTTTGGAAGGCGGAGATTTTCTAGCCAAGGATTCTTTGAGCTTCGTTGACTTCAACCATTTCCAGGGTAACAGAACCACCTACACGATCTACGAGCCCGGGACTTTCCAGCTCTTGGATTACTACACAGAGAGCACCGCTGAGTTCTACATCCGAGGACATTACCATCACCAGTTTGCCCTCATAAGAGAATTCATCAAGCCCGTCGCCGAAGCCAACTATTTGAATACTTCTAATAGCCACTATCTTGAGCTGGGCGCCGGAATAGAAATGGCCTCACGACCCTTGAGGGTTAGCTTCCACAGCAGTTGGCTTGGTGGGAGGCATGACCGCGCTGAAATTCGTTTCGGGTTTGTATTCTCGGACATGTGAAATATAACTCAGTGCAACAGCAATGAATGCTAAAAAACGCATATGTCGCACATCATCACTCAACAAAAGTTGGATTTCGATAAACCCTCTAATGACGGAAAGAACTGATCAACTAACAAGAACTATGATCAGTTGCTTATCAAAGAATTTCGCCACGGACTATTTTGCAATACTTCAATCATACGTTCTTTCTGATTTTGAGTGAAAAGGCTCATGCATTGATCCTCGGTGTAGTCCATATAGTTTTGGATCATATCCCTTGAGCCACAGGATGTGTGCACGGCGCAAGTGTAGTTAGGCTCGTCAGAGACCGGCGTACCATCGCAAAAATCGTCTACCGTACAGTCTCCATCACCCCAGATATGGCGCAATCCCAACCAATGCCCCACCTCATAGGTGCAGGTCCGTCCTAGGTTTGTAAGTGGCATTGAGGTCCGGGAAATTCCCTTTCTCGGAACTTCCAAAGTATTTTAGCCGACGACCACACCATCGGTATCAGCTGGTCCGCCGTCATCCTCCAAGCCGGGTAACCCCGAGCCTGAGGGAAACTGAGCATAACCCTAAAGATATCTACCGACAAAGCCACCAAAGTTGACGGTCCAGATGTTGAAGTAGCGATCCGGGCCACGAGGTCCATTGGGAGTTCCTGATCATCCGAACCATTCCATCAAGGTATTGGGGGATATCAACGATTTCTCGGCTCATCTCACTGGGTCAAGCAGTTTTGGAGATGTCACGAATGCGGATAGAGCGGTGTTCACCACGATCGCTGCGGGATTGGAATACAATTATTGGGTAGTACCCTCTCTTGGGTTCATGTTCCGAGCTACTCAGCCCGTATGGGGCGACTATGAGCTTCGTGATGCTGCCAACGATGCGCTGCGGGGCTTCAACTCAGATTTCGACTAACCATTCATCACAGTAGGTATAAAATTCAACCCAATCCGACAACTTCAAAATGCATGGGCCCCTCAGTAAGAAACCGCAAAAGATGGGTTCGAAGCACTTTTGGTCATCTACTTCTTAATCGATGGTGAGCCGGAGCGTGGCGAGGCTTGCTGCAAGTACATTTAATAAATAACGCGCAACTATAGGTCCGCTTTCGAGAGGCGGTAGTTGCGCGTCAATATGAATCCAAACGCAATGGCGAGAGACCTTGGGTACCTCTACCCTAGCCTATTACTCCTAGCTGCCCCGTGGTTCCGACGTGATCAAAACTCTAAGGCCATTTAGCCAACACTAATCGCACCTTGTGGTCCGGTCGATGTCGCAGTAGGTGCACCACCAAGGATTGAAGCTCTGATCTTGCTCGTCGTTGCTCATCGCAAGGATGGCTTCCAGATCATCCCCGTACCTTAGGTGCATGTGAATCGGATCTCCATGGGGAGACCTCGAGATTACATATTCAAACTTTGCACAGTCGCCGCCAAAGTCTCTTACCCGCTTAAAGACGTCCCATATAGACGTCTTCGATTGCTCCGGATAGTAATGTGGATCGGGTCTGCTGCCGATGAACTCATAGCCACAATCTGCCCATAACTTGTCCATGTCCTCGTGATCATAGAAAGCCATGCGACTGATTGTACCCGGTTCTTCGGAAGTAGACAGAATCAGTTTGGAAGGGTTTCTGGGATCGTTTTGAGTGATGGAATCATTAGGATTCATTTTGAAGGTACCATCCATCTGAAGGAAGGAAAATGACGAACCCTCGTGAGGATGACTATGGGTGTGTCCACCAGGGCCGTGTGAATGGGTATACCCCTCTTCCTCCTCAGGAGCCTGACTCGGGGTGCACTGCGTGCAGATGAAGGCCAGGCACATGAGACCTGGCATGAGTGATGTGCAAAAACGCAT
>JBCCXG010000334.1:0-6908 GCA_039191945.1 Bacteroidota bacterium | reverse complement strand
TCACACTCGGGTTCCAGGGGGCTGGGCGCGAACATCGCGCGGCACTACACGCGCCTCGCCATGGACCTCTGCCAATTGCCTTCGGAGGCTAAGCACCTGGCGTGGTTGGACCTCGATACGGAAGAAGGTCAGGAGTACTGGATGGCGATGAACCTGGCAGGTGATTATGCTTCAGCCTGTCACCACCAGATCCATGAACGGATGGCGGTATCCTTGGGCGAGCAACCACTGGCGATGATCGAGAACCACCACAACTTCGCCTGGAAGGAGCAGGATGCGGAGGGCAATGAGCTTATCGTGCATCGCAAGGGAGCCACCCCGGCCGGAGAAGGTGTGCTGGGCATCATTCCCGGTTCGATGACCTCCCCCGGCTTTATTGTACGAGGCAAAGGTGTTGAGGTGTCGGTGAATTCCGCCTCTCACGGTGCGGGTCGTGTGATGTCAAGGACGAGAGCTAAAGCCACGCTTTCCGCCTACGAGGTGCGAAAGCATCTGAAGAAGGCTGGCGTCACTGTAATCGGGTCCGGTCTGGATGAGGCGCCGATGGCCTACAAGGACATCCACCAAGTGATGGCCCATCAGCAGGATCTGGTCGAAGTGCTTGGGCAGTTCACCCCGAAAGTGGTGCGGATGTGTGGTGACAACCGGTTCAAGGAAGTGGATTGAGTTAGGATTGTCACCCTACCTCGCCGGGTGCCAACGCCATAGCTATGGAGACGGCGTTTAGCCAGCCTTTGGGCTCCTACGCTAAAGCTCCGGCGACAGCGTGCGGCCGACGTAGCTTGGTTGCAATCTTTCAAGAATAAGGACTTCCGAAGTTTTGGAAACTTCGGAAGTCTTGCCCTTCGTTTCAAGCGCTGAACATGAATGTAGGCACTGTTATAGCGGCCCTATCACTCTACAACAGTCAGCGCGACATCATCAAAAAAGACCTCGCCGGTGGTCTCGGGGAGGTAGAGTAGGAAAATAAGGATACTGTTCACATCGGGCTCGAGGTCATTGAGTACCAACCTTTCATTTCTCCAGTCAAATGTTCCGTCTATTGGGATGACTCCCTGCGTAGTGGCAAACTGACTTTCCGAGCCAGGCAAGTCCTCACGGTCCGCTCGTATGGCGATGGAGATGCCCTGGCCCTGTATGTCATTGCCTTTGATCATGACGGACAGCTCGATATCTTGTCCATGTGGTATATCCCCTTCATAGATCTGAGCCCAGAAGCCCCAAACTTCGGTATCGTCATCATTACTTTTCAGTATTTGCAACGATCTTGAGCCTGAGGAAGCCTCCTGGTCCGTCCAAACGAAATCTAATCCGCTTCCATCGTTTTCATTCGTGACCCACCCACTAGGCGCGGCTGAGCCTTGCTCAATATCAGTATTGGCGAGCAATTGAGGCCAAACATCTTCGTCATCGTCCTTGCAAGAGATGAGTACTGATAACAAAAACAAGGCGGATAGCGATCGGATATTGTTCATCGTGGTAGGCGTTAAACGGGTTAAGGTGAGGGTACAGACGACAATGCTGTGCTCCCTGCACTCCTTGTTACCAAAATGGTGCCAATCTGTGAAAGCCAGTGCCGCGTCTTGTCGTAGGCGATCTCATTGATCGTTCTTAAACCAATATCATTTAAGATGTACTGAAGGTTCGGTTGGCAGAGCAGGAAGTGCCGTTGTAATAGTAGGGATCGTGGATTGAGATAGACTCAGCGTACTACAGAGACTTCCGAAGTTCTTGCCTAACGCTCGCCCGAAAGCGTAATTACACTCTTGTATTCAGGGAAAAAGCTGAATACACCGAAAAAGATGGAGCCGTGGGCTTCGTAAAGGATTTCGGGGACTCCATCACCATCTACATCCATCCAAGGGAGTAGGAAGCTATCGGTAATGATTCGATCATAAAACTCCCAGTGACCCAACGAGTGTTTGAAGATCGAAAAGTGCAGGTTCTGCTTACCCATTGGACTTTTGTGATGGTCACCGCCGTTGGCCATCGCCATCAGGTATTGGCCTTTGGGGGTTTCGATCTTAAAGACGAAAGCAAGCGGATTGTCCAATCCCTCGTTTTCGAAGAACCAGTTGTCCTCTTGTTTCCGAAGAAAGCGGAGGTCGCCATTATGAGGTTTGAGGAAGCTCCATCGCTGCTCCGGGATGGGATGCGAGGACACGATGCCTAAGGCCTCAGGTATGGTTTTGTTTGTTTGATAATAGATCCCTAAGCCCAGGTTGCCGTTGTGCATAGGGTAGCCCCCTACCACGGAGTCGAAGGCAATCGGCATCTGACCAAAGGCGGGATCGTAGTGTCCATGATGGAATCCACCCAACTTGTGATTGACAAAATCCTCCATCGAGGCAAACCACATTTCGGTTCCGGCGGCGACCGTAGGTACCGAGTCATTTTCTTCCGTGATTTTTTCCAGGATTTGACTATGTCCTTCTGCCTCTCCGGAGAAGTAGGCCAGGTACATAGAAGTGTCAGGATTGGTCACCGTTTCCGGATCCCACATGAGCCGGTCGATCAGCACTTCCTGGCCATGGCTCAATGGCAGAAGCGTCAGTAAAGTGATGATGAGGATTGTTCCCCTTAGGTTAAATGGATTCATCTGATTCCTGAATGTCGCATTTTTTTCTTCAGCAATCAATGGCAAAGCCAAGAAGGATAGCTGAAGTCTACCCGAAGCTATTGAGCAACAGGGTATTTTGTCATCATTATTCGATCAGAGGGAGCATTTTGGGTATGAGGAGAGGTAGTCTGGTGCTAGAAGGTTGGTAGTAAGCGTCTAAATCTAAAATCAGAAAACCGGGAACGGCTATAACTAGGGGCTGGCGCCACTAGATTTTCTAACCCAATCATCCGTCAGGGAGCGGTCCTTTTGAAATGCGCCCTTGCTTGAGATACAACAAGACTTGGGAAGGTGGCGAAGTGCAAAGAGAACTGAGACTTAAAAACAACCTGACCCGAGACCTGGGAAAGTTGAAATCCAAACTCACATTAGATCCCTGACCCGGCGCTATGCGGCAGCAAATGGTATCAGCAACGTGACGGGGTGCTCCAAGGTGATATCGTTGAGCTAGGCGATGACAGCGCGGAGAATTACCTCCGATACACTTCGTTGTCTCCGAACATGAAGCCTCGGGAGACCTCAGCATCTCCGATAAATCGGAAGCTGGATTCGCCAAAAGAGGAGACCCGCAACAGGTCATCGACATTCAGACGAAATTCACTTTCGCCAAAGGACTTGGCGCGGGCGTAGTTGCTGGTAAGACCTATTGCATCTACTTCATTGTCTCCAAAAAACTTGTATTTCCCTTTGTCTACGCTGCCTTTGTCAATCTCCAAATCGTTTTCCCCAAAGAGGGATGCTACGAATTTGTCCGTGGTCACGGAAGCCAATCGCACTTCGTTTTCGCCAAAAAGTCGGAGCTTGAATCTATCCCCCGATAGATCGCTCATACAAACGACTTCGTCGTCTCCTCGTACCTTCAATTTTTTCAGAGCGTTGTAAGTCACCGTAGCTTTTACGTTGCTATACGCATATTTCGACTTTTTGGGATTGTTACTGTATTGATTGTCTTTGGAGCTGATACGTGCGCCATCTAGATAGATTCGGAGGGTGTTCCCGTCCACATCCAGGTGGATATCTTCACGATCTATGCGCCTATAAGCCAAGCTTGCCTTTTCCTTGGGCCCTTGTACGAGCTCTAAGTCGATATGGGGACCCAAGACGATTTTGTTGAAGGGCTGTAGGGAGATTTCCTCGATTTCTTGGGCGATACATGGGGCAAGTGTCGCCCAGAGCAGGGTCATTGCAAGTAGTTTCAGTCGGTGAATGAGCATGCTATTGAGTTTTTGTCTTTATCGATAGATGCAAAAATCGAGAGAAGGTTGCCTACGGCCCATTGAAAATGAACAATTGATAAATTTAAGTAGCAACCATGCCTCCGTTCTCTTCGTGGGTCACTATCAATAGACAATTACTCGTACCGCAAGGATTCCACCGGATTAGCCGTGGACGCGCTCCAGATCTTGAAAGCAACGGATACAAAAGCGACCATTAGTGAGATCGCGCCTCCCAGCACGTAGATCCACCAGGTCGTGCCGATACTGTAAGAGAATCCTTCCAACCACTGCTGTGTATAATAAAACGAAAGTGGGACCGAGACGACCAATGCAATGGCGATAAGTATCACAAACTCCCTTGAAATCACGTTGCCAATTTGGGCCATGGTAGCTCCCAGTACTTTGCGGATTCCGATTTCCTTGGTTCGCTGCAGGGTGGTGAATGAGATCAGGCCAAAGAGCCCGAGACACGAAATGAAGATGGCAACGCCCGTCGCTAGCGAGGCAAGTTTGGAAGTCTTCTTTTCGGTTTCATATAACCGCGCGATTGTTTGATCCAGGAAATGGATCTCCACAGTGTGATTCGGATAGACCTCCTCCGCTAACGCGGCTACTTTACCCACAGTATTTGAGAGGTCCTGTTCCAGATGGATCTGTATGCCCAGATACCGGCCTCCCTGCGAATAGTAGTACACTGTAGATTCTATGTCATGATGGAGCGACTGAGTGTGAAAATCGGACATGACGCCGGTAATCATATAGCCCTGCCCCAGCCTTTGACCCAATACCTCTTCATTGCTCATAAAACCCATTTCCTCTCTTAAGCGCTCGTTGATGAGAATTTCGTTACCATCCTCCCTAGGTGCAATCATTTTTCCCGCCAGGAGATCAATGCCATACACATGAAGATAGTCCGTGTCGCCGTTCCTCACGTGAGCTCGAAAGTTCCGCTCTAAGCTGTCTTTGAAATGTGAAAAGGTGCGTGTGGACCAGCCGCGGTAGGCAGGGATCTCTCGGTGCACACTCGCTCTCGTTACCTCTGGTAATAGGGTCACCTGATTTTTCAGGACGTGCAGGTCCTCGTCAGGCGCGTGCCAGGGTACTTGCACATAGATGACCCCCTCCTGATCAAATCCGAGGTCTTTCTCCAACATGAATTGGATTTGTACGACTACCACGATGGTACTCATGATGAGAAACTGTGAGAAAACAAACTGAAATAGAATGAGTCCTTTTCGCAGGTAAAGGTTCTTGTTTCTCCCGGACCCATTGTAACCCTGCTTGAGGGCTGAGGATACTTTAGGGGCTGAGATCAAGAGCGCCGGATAGAGCCCTGCAATTAATCCGACCACCAGCGAAGTACCGAGCAAAAAACACCAGAAGTCGAATTGGTGTAGACCCAATGAAAGCTCCTTCGGCATAAACTCATGGAGCAGGTGGATGCACCAATAAGCAAGTGGAAAGGCAACAAGGATAGAAGCTACCGTAGTAATCAAGGCGTTGAACAAAAATCGGCTCAACAATAGCGATCTACTAGACCCAATTACCTTGCGGATGCCCACCTCTTTAAGCTTAGTATTTGCCTGAGCTGTTTCGAGATTGATAAAGTTGAAGATAGCAATCAGTAATAAGGCAACAGCGACGAAGGCTAGTGTCTTGAGCGTGGACAAGTGTGTCACACCTTGGTGGTGATCAAAAGTGCCTACCTTGGTATTGAAGTGCAGTTCATCAAGGGGTTGACTGAGAAAATCCCTGCGCCAGACGTCGTCATTGCTTCTTTGCTGTAGGGTGTCACTGATCACCGCAAGTTGTTTGTCCAGTGCTGCTTTATCCGTATTCCGTAGAAGTTTTAGCCATAGTTGCGTGTCACTGCTGGTACTGTGCCAGCGATTTTTGTAGCCATAGTCTTTCTCCAGCCAACTAGCATCAATGGTGGAGAACGAAATCATTTCGGTGAAATCGAAGTCTGTGTTATGCCGTGCTCGCTGTACTACCCCTGATACATAGGTTTTCAAAGAGTCTTGATAGACAATTGTTTTTCCGATGATCTGATCTATGGCTAGGCCTGGAAAGTAAGCTCGTGCCTGTTTTTCGGTGAGCACGACTTGGAAGGGCTCCTTGAGCGACTGGTCAAGAGAACCGGATAACCACCGGTATTGGTCAATGACCTGAAAGTAGCTGGAGTCTGCAAGGAGGATGGTGTTGACTTCGGGGAAATCATTGGCACGCCCTTCCGGGTCTACCTTGACATCTGCTTCAAACGTGTAGAAATGAGAGAGTAACTCTACACCCTTCAGCTCATCCCGGGCATAACCAGGTATGGGTCTGGAGATTCCATAGTTAGTAAAGGAATCACCTGCGGTACTTTCGAAATCCGAGTATACTCGGTAAATGCGATCCCGGTCAGGCAGGTGCTTATCAAAACTGAGCTCGAATGTCACGATCCGATAGATGAGAATAAATCCTGCAAGTCCGATGGAGAGGCCCAGCACGTTGATCAGGGAAGTTGTCCGGTTCTTTTTCAAGTCCCGCCACGAGACTTTAAGGTTATGCCCAAGGAGCATTACAAATGGGTGTACTTCTCGCCTGTCCATGGTCGAATTTTTAAATGCATAGGAGCGTAAATTTTTGATCACAAGCCACCAGTAGAAAAGACCAGCAAACCTTGCACCCCGAAGCCTAACGTATTCATTGTACAATTCGAAGAGGTCTCCTTCGATCTCCTCAGCGTAGCGATCACCGGAGTAAAACCGGAGAAACCGTAGGGCCAATTTCGGCGGATGTTTGAGCGCTTTCATTTGAGGTTTGTAAACGCAATTTCTGGGATTTGCCGCCGCATCTTGGATCGCAATTCGTTGGCATGGTCGAGGGCAAGCTTACCAGCATGGGAGATCGTAAATAGCCGTTTACGTTTCCCACCGCGAGCTTGCACCGCTTCACTCATCCTTGATGTCAACAAGCCTTTCTCTTCTAGGCGATAGACCGCGGCATGGATTGAGCTGATGGATAGGTTGCGGTCGGTTTGCTTGTTCAGCTCTTTCTGAATCGCAACGCTGTACGCATTGTCGTAG
>JBCCXG010000333.1:0-6911 GCA_039191945.1 Bacteroidota bacterium | reverse complement strand
TTTATAAGCATTAAATAAAACGGCATTTAACCTGCATGATTCAGTTTTAATAAATTCTTAATTCTTCTTTTGAACGCTCCCCATTGATGAGCTTCAGGGTGGTTTCTGGAATTTTTTTAGAATTTTTTCAAAAACGACTAGTCCATATTTGATTCCTGAGACTCTTACTTTCAAAGGCAACATGTTCTCCGTTTGATGGAGGTTGAGTGATGGACGAATTGATGCTTAGAAAAATACTGGACGATGACCTTTCACAAGCTGAAGAGACGCAACTCAGCGATTGGCTGCGGGAGGACCATAGAAATCGTCTGATCTTTCAGGACCTCAAGGCGACCTTTAGCTGCAACCAGGAAGGAATCACCCAAGCCAAGAACCGGGTATGGCAATTGCTCGATCACAAGCTAGTGCTCCAACAGGACCGTCCATCCGGATGGATATCCGCGTTCAAGAAATACGGCTTGCAGGTAGCGGCCTTGGTATTGGTCGGCTTGTCCGTCATCTTTCTCCAACAGAGCTCAACCGAGCCGGGGGTGGGAGTGGAGTCATCGATCCCCATGATAGAGAAGGCCTGTCCCATGGGTCAAAAGCTCACGGTTAAGTTGTCAGACGGAAGCGTTGTCAAGCTGAATGCAGGGAGCCGCCTGTTGACTCCCGAGGTCTTCGAGCATGAGCGGAGGGTCATTTTAGAGGGGGAAGCATTCTTCGATGTAACGAAATCTGAACTACCATTTATCGTTGAGGCACGAGACCTCGAAGTTACTGTATTGGGCACTTCCTTTAACATCCGTGCCTACAAGGAGGCCAAGAAAACGATCGTGGCCGTCGCGTCGGGCCTGGTCAAGGTAAGCCCCCTCGACGAAAGCAAGTCGCTGACCCGCGAGGTGCAGCCAGGTCAGATGTTGAAGTATGGAGGAGGTCAGTCCTACATGACTGTCTCTGGTTTTGACCAGGAGGCGATGCTCGCATGGAAGGACAATAAGCTGGTGTTCAAGGACCGATCACTCTACGGTATTCTCAATGAACTGCACAAGTGGTATGATGTCAATTTTATCATCAATGATGGACCGTCCTACCGAAAGAACTTTTCGGGAAAATTCAACAATCCGACGTTGGAGGAGGTCATGAAGAGCCTCTCCTTCGCCTACGACTTTAAATACGAGATCAATGAAACCCAAATAGTAATAACAAAGCCTAACTGACAAAAAAAGAGCTGATATCGACTTTGGGGAAAGCACTATCAGCTCCAAAAAAGCTCATGACTTAAACACAAACTTTTATGAATGCAAAATTACAAAAGTTAGTCATTCGTATGTCCAAACTCGCCATCTACGTCACAGCATGCTGTCTATCCATGACGATGGTGTTTGGTACCGAGAGTGACGCACAGCGAAAGCTTCTCAGGGAAATATCCTTTGAGATCGAAGAGGGCACCTATGTGCTCGGCGATGTACTCCATAGCATCGAGGAAAACACGGACTTTTCCTTTGCCTATCTCAACAATGAGAAATGGTCAAACACAACAGTGGATCTGGAAGGGAAAGTCTGGACAATGGAAACCATTTTGGCAGAGTTGTCCAGCCAATCCAAGGTCTCTTTCAAAAGGGTCAACGAGACCATCACGGTGACCAAGCCCAAAGGACTGAAGAAGTTCCCGGCTGTCGAGGAAAGGGTCACCTTCCAGAACCAGGTCAGCGGCACCGTGACGGATGAGAATGGCGATGGACTCCCTGGCGCGACGGTGCTGGAGAAAGGAAGCTCCAATGGGGTTGTCACGAATGCCAATGGTCAGTACAATATCGCCGTAGGAGGTGACGCCACCCTGGTCATCTCATTCGTGGGAATGAAGACGATCGAAGAGGCGGTAAATGGTCGATCGATCGTCGATGTTTCACTTGTATTTGATACTGAAGCATTGGAGGAAGTAGTTGTCGTGGGCTACGGCACCCAAACCAAGCGGGACGTCACTGGGGCCATTGCGCAGGTAAAATCGGAACAATTGGAGGCCTTCAAAGCAGCGCCTTCTTTTGATCAGGCACTGCAGGGACTCGCGACCGGTGTGCAGGTCAGTTCTTCCAGTGGTGCGCCAGGAGCACCCACACGGGTAATGATCCGCGGTACGGGATCGATATTTTCCGGTACTGAGCCCCTTTGGATCATCGATGGCATGATACTAGCCGATATGGGTGGTCGCGAATTGGGTGGGTTTTCTCGCAGTGCGGGCGTGACTCCACAGAACCCTTTGGCCACATTGAACCCCAATGATATCGAGTCCATAGAGGTGTTAAAGGATGCAGCAGCAACCTCTATCTATGGTTCCAGGGGTGCAAACGGCGTGATCATTGTGACGACAAAAACCGGTCAAACCGGCTCGGGTACTTTCGACCTTAGCGTTAACTATGGGATCTCTCAAGTGTTGCGAGGACCGGAAGATCTTGGCTTTGTAGACGGCCAGACTTGGTTGTCTTTGGCAGATGAATCGCGAGCTAATGCTGGACTTGCTGAATTCGATCCGAACTCATTACTCAATGCGGCTCGTGATCCGAATGCCGTTTTGGAACGCGGTCAGATTGCCAATACCAATTGGTTTGATGAGGCATTGAGGGATGGATATTTCACAGATATAAGCCTAAGTACTTCTCGGGCCTCAGAGAAGTCGTCATACTATATTTCAGGCCAATATCGCGAAGACCAGGGCATTCAGGTAGGTAGTAATCTGCAACGGTTTAGTCTCAGGAATAACCTTGATTTTACACCTGTGCCTGGACTTGAGTTAAGCTCAAAAATGAACCTCAGCTACACCAAGAACGAACGTGCTCCGAATGGTGGCCCTCCAGGAGGCAACTCGAACTTGGCGAACAGTGGATACAATCGATCCATGAGTGGTGCGCTCCCCATCTTCCCTATTTTCCATCCTACGGTGACAGATGCGAATGGGAACCCGATTCTATTTGATCCACTGTCGGGCAACAACTTAAGGGCCACGCTAGATCGAGACAACTATATTAATGACCTAAGAACTTATCGTGTCATCGGTGCTTTCAATGCGGAATACGCGCTTCCGTTTGTCGAGGGACTGTCCATAAGGAGTGAATTTGGTTATGACGTTAACCATGCTGATAACATCGAATGGGCCGGCCGCACCGTCCGAGAAGATAGTAAATACGGATTTGATCAAGCGGTCCTTCATTGGCGTCTTAATTACAATGTTTACGCCAAGTATGCGCAGACCTTCGGCATACATACGATTAGCGCGACTTTCGGGGTCGAAAACACGGAGGAGGCCCAACGAATACGAAATATTGAGGCCCAAGAGCTCTTTGGCGCTGCTCAGCAGATTGGCTCGCCGGGTGATGTGACCCGGCTGACTAGTACGGTGAGGGGCGGTGAGCTTTACTTTCGAGGCTACTTCGGACGCGCCAATTACAAGTTATTGGATCGATACATAGTGGGTGTGAGCTTCCGGAGAGATGCAGTTTCGATTTTTGCTGAAGACCTCAGATGGCAGAATTTTGCGGCAATTTCCGGCGCCTGGATCATATCAGATGAGAGCTTCATGAGCGCCTTGTCTTCCACGATTGACCTGTTGAAGATCAGAGGAAGCTTCGGTCAGACAGGAAACTATTCTATTGATCCGCTGGCGGGTACCACCGGCTATGCTACTTGGGGCCGATACGGTGATGTGGGCGCTGGAGACCTACTGACCCGGATTGGTAATGAGGAGATCTTGTGGGAAACAACAGACGCCGTCGATGTGGGCGTTGATTTTGAGTTATTCGATAGCCGTTTGAGTGGTAGTGTCGGTTATTATCGACAGAATGTTTCCGATATGCTAGCGCAGGTTCGGGTACCACAGTCTTCAGGAATTTTCAGTAGTAACCCAACGATTTGGGCGAACATCGGAGATATGTACAATCAGGGCGTAGAAATTCAGTTGCAGGGTGTTGTATTCGATCGTGCAGGGCTGACCTGGAGTATGAGTGCCAACCTGACAACGAATCGCAATGAAGTGGAGCGCATCAATAACTCTGAGAATGCGGAGTTGTACGATCCAAACTCCAGTGCCATGGTGGTACGTGAGGGTGAGCGAATGGGTTACTTCCGAGTGGCGCGTCTGGCAGGCATCCATCCTGAGGGTGGATATGAGTTGATTCAAGAGATGGATTTGGAACGATTTGAGGAAACTGGTGAGCGTGTGCCAACAGGTAATGTCATACCGGCAACAAGGAACAACATGCAGGTTCACCTTTTTGATGAAACCGAAAAATCAGGATTACCTACTTATTTCGGAGGCTTTTCGAGCAACTGGTCCTATAAGGGCATTGAGATGCTGGCACAGTTCACATTCCAGGGAGGCAACTGGATATATGATCGACAGGAGCTCGCATCGACACGTGTTATCGATGGTCAAGGGATCATCAGCAATGCCATCGTAGGCAATACCTGGACCGAAAGTAACCCAGATGCCGAATTCCCTCAAATGAGGTGGAACCGCCGTTATGACATCATCAACGACGACGGGAGCATCTCAGCAAATCAACGCTTTGACTGGCGAAGGACCGGGCAGGTCACTGATCGCCACCTGCAACGCGGAGACTTCCTTCGTTTGCGCACGTTACAGATTGCCTATACCCTCCCTAGAAACATTGCGCAAGCAGCGGCCATGAAGAACATTCGGGTGTACGTCGCGGCCAATAATCTTTTTACGATTACTGGCTATGATGGGATCGACCCAGAAATTGTCAATCTGGGAACTCAGCAGGCGAGGAATACGACGCAGGGCTGGGTCAACATCCAGATCCCACAGGTTAGGACGTACAATTTTGGTGCAACCTTCTCCTTCTGAAGTAATGGATTTAAGTATTTCTAAAAGAGAAAGAAAAATGGAAAAGCATTTAATCAGAACCCTAAGTGTACTCGTGGCACTCCTTGTGGCCACCGCTTGTGATAACGACGAGTTTTTTGAATTGACGAATCCACCAGAGTCTCCATGGCTTACGCTAGCGGATTTTGAGAAAGCGCCCATTGGTGCCTACTATGGCCTTTCGGGCAACGGCGGTTTCCGACATATCTATTCGCACGGTTATCTGGCGGGCATGTTGTATGGTGACGGAGTTCGGATAGGAGACATTGCCGAGGGGTTCAATATCAATGCCGACATTGAGGACATGTACATGCGGACCACAGAGGGGACGCAGATAGGCATCTTTGATAATGGACTGTACCGCAGCGGGTACTTTGGCGTCGGGTTCGCCAATGCTGCCATTCAGCATATTGTGGATAACGATGGGAATCCGTATCCGGACGACAATCGGCAGGATGAAGTCGATCGAATCCACGGCGAACTACGATTTGTGCGTGCCTACGCTTACTACTGGTTAGCCCGGATCTATTTGCCCGCTTTCCCCAACAGCGAGAAGCGCATCCCTTGGAGAACCGAACAGGCCGCAAATCTGGATGAAGCGTTCGTATCAGAATTAGCCTCTGCTGATGATATCTATCCCTTCATTATTGAAGATTTGCGTCAGGCAAAAGCCTTGTTGCCCGAGCGATATGACGCTTCACTTCATCCCGTCGCTTACGAGGATGGACGAGCCAATGCTTTTGCGGCTTCCGCCCTGCTCGCGAAGGTACTTTTCCATACCGGAGACTTTGCCGGTGCCGAAGCGGAGTTGGACTATGTGATCGACCAAAACGGGGGTGATTATGATTTGTCTGAAGATCCCATCGAGGCTTGGAATAAGACCGGCGTATCCAGAGGTCGTGAAGTCATCTGGTACTATGCACTCTGGGCAGGTGACGGCTTAGGTGGATCTAGCAACTGGAAGCACCCCGGCCGAATGGAGTCTTACTCAGCCGATGAAAGGCGTGCGCGTGGCCCTCAGAGTAATAACGGGCGGCACATTACTTGCAGTGACCACTTTTTAGAAACTGTAGGCTGGCAGGATGTAAACGGAGATGAGACCGCTGAAGCATTGGAAGATTTGCGTTACCAGCAGCTTTTCGTGCGGTTCAATCCTACGGATGTCGTCACTGTGGGTGTGAATGGCGATACAATTTTCGCCGAACCCAATACCAGCTTTATCACGACCCGTCCCTACGTCTGGGGCAATAAGTACTACCGGGCGGGCAACAGGATCACGAACGTTCCTCTGTTGAGACTCGCGGATATGTACTTGCTGCGCGCCGCGATCAACGCTACCAATGGCCAGACAGGAGATGCCAGGGCGGACCTGAATGCCGTCCGAAATCGGGCCGGTCTAGCGGACTATGCGGGTACAGATGCGGATCTACTGGATGCCATCCATACCGAGCGCTTCAAGGAAATGGCCTTCGAGGGTGATCGATTGTATTATCTCCAGGGTCTGGATTTGCCGATATCCGGAGGAGACCGAAGCACAGGAGAAGTACCCTCAAAGGGACCCTTCTTCTCAGAAGTTCCTGACTTTGAAGTGGAACTCAACCAAGCGTATAATAACTAGTGATTCTTCATACTTTGTTGGACAAAGCTGCTCAGAAACCTGGGCAGCTTTTTTACTTCTTGCAAGCGTGCGTAAGCTAAATCTGGTATGGGGGCTCGTGTTCCTGATGCCCTTACTTAGCTGCAACCTTGAAGATTCATTGGAGCGGGTCGATGCGGATTTCCATGCCCTGCAATCACCCGCAAAGGTGCTAGAAACAACCGTGGGCGTGTGGGGCGGCTCCGGCAAGAGGAAGATCCCGGCGGTGAGTTTGAAGCGGTCTTCTTTTGAGGTGAAAAGCGATACCCTGCTCGTTCGATTGGAGGCAGGTGGCCACTTCGGCTTTAGTCCCCGGATCGTAGGATGGCCGGAGAGTGGAGAGAAGGTCTTTGGTTTTCAACTCGGCACAGCTCGATCGCAGATGCCCGGGCGACTCATCGTGGAAGTTTACGG